>NZ_CP011096.1:600000-846495 GCF_000969765.1 Mycoplasmopsis synoviae ATCC 25204 | reverse complement strand
TTAATATTTTATTACTGAATCTAGTGGTGTTTTTAAACTTGATTTGAAATCTTGAGATAATTTTGTTAAATCAATAGCCACCACTATATTATTAACTTTAGCTTTAGCTTTTTCAAGAAGTTCAATCATTGCATTTAGTGTTCCGCCGGTTGCCAAAATATCGTCAACTATAGAAACGCTAGCATTTTCTTTAATTAAATCTTCTTGAAGTTCTAAAACGTTGTGCCCATATTCAAGTTCGTATGAAACTGAATAGCTAGGACCTGGCATTTTTTTTGGTTTTCTAACCATTACAAATGGTTTTTTTAAATGGAAAGCAATAGCAGCGCCAAAAATAAATCCTCTAGCGTCTGCGGCTACAATGTAATCTGAATTTTGGCAGTATTTAGCCATTTCTTTAATAATTAAATCAAAGGCATCTTTATCTGCTAATAATGGAGAAATATCTTTAAAGACAATTCCTTTTTTAGGGAAATCTAAAACATCTTTTACGTAATCTTTTAATTGCATTAATTAACCCTTACATCTTCATAAAATTCTAAAACATCATCTACTTCAATGTTATTAAAATCTTTTAAATGTGTACCAAAGTCTTTTCCTTTTTCTACTTCTTTAACTTCATTTAAATTTCTTTTTAAGGTTTGAACAAAACCTTCATGAATTAATTTATTTTTTCTATAAACTTTAACTTTAGCTCCAAGACGTACTACACCAGTATCTTGCATTGAACCAGCTATAGTTCCAAGTTTAGAATAAGTAAATATTTTAATAACATGCGCTTGACCAATTTTTTTCTCTTCATAAATTGGAGTTACATGTTCATCTAAAATTAATTTACAGTCTTCAATTATTTTATAAATAACATTATGTGATATTAAAGTTATTTTTTTAACTTTTAAATTCTCTCTAATAGTTGGAAGAACTTTTAAATTAAATGTAAAAATAATTGAATCTGAAGCTTTAGCAAGCATTAAATCATTTTCGGTTATATCACCAACGTTTGATGAAATAACTTTAATTTTAGCTTCATCATTTTCTAAATATTCAAGTTGATTTTTAATAGCTTCAGCAGTTCCGTTTGTATCCGATTTAATAATAACGTTAATAACTTTTTTGCCGCCGGAATTATTATTCGAATTAGAAAGTGAATATAAGTTATTTATTTTTTCTTGATAGTTTTTCTCGCTTGCTAAACGCTTTGCAAATTTTTCATCGTTTATACCTACAAATTTAGAACCAGCTGTAGGAGGAATTTTAAAACCAGTAACCACTGCAGGACAACCTGGTTCGATTGAATCCATAGCGTTTCCGTTTTCATCTGAAAGGGTTCTTATTTTTGAATATTGAGAACCAACAAGCAGGAAGTCACCTTTATATAGAGTTCCATTTTGAACAATTATAGTAGTAAGCGCTCCGATTCTTTTATCAACTCTAGATTCAATAACAGTTCCAATTGGAAATCTTTTTGGATTAGCTTTTAAATCTAAAACTTCGCAAAGTAAAAGTATCTCATCAAAAAGCTCTTTAATACCTTCATTTTTTAAAGCTGATCCATATGCTGTTTGAACGCTTCCACCGTATTCTTCAATAACTACACCATTTTCAGCAAGTTGACCTTTTAGTTTATCAAGATCTTTATTTGGTTTATCCATTTTGTTAACAAAAACAATAATTGGAACGTTTGCATTTTTACAGTGTTTTATCGCTTCAACGGTTTGAGGCATAACCCCATCGTCGGCAGCTACTACTAAAACGACAATATCGGTAACATTAGCACCACGAGCTCTCATGGCCGAAAAAGCTTCATGACCAGGAGTATCGATGAAGGTTATTTTTTGGTTTTTGTGAACTATTTGATAAGCACCAGTATGTTGAGTAATTCCGCTGCTTTCTGACTTAGTAATATTAGAATTTCTAATTTTGTCTATCAAACTAGTTTTACCATGGTCAACGTGACCCATAATGGTAATAATTGGCGCTCTTTTAATTAAATCTTCTGGTTTATCTTCAAAAGAGATTTCATCTAAAAAGTTGGTTCCATCAATTTTGGTTTCTTTTGAAAATTCAAAATTGTTTTCAATACAAAGTTGAGCAATTTCTTCTTCTTCAAGAATGTGATTGATGTTATATAACTTACCAGCTAGAAAAAAGTTTTTAACAATTTCATTTGCATTTAAATTTGTTTTGTTAGCAAATTCAAAAATTGACATTTTTCCTGTAAAAAAGAAAGTTCCGTTTTTTAATTCTGTTTTAGCATTTTGTAATTGATTTTTAATGTCATCAATATTATTTTTTCTATTTGTTTTTTTCTTGCTCATAGGTACCTCATAAAGCTTTTTCTATATCGTTGTAAATGTCAATGGTAAAGTTATATTTAAATGTTTTGTTAAGAAGTCTTCTTTTTTTTAAAATTTCTCAATTGTCTTTATTTTTTAAAAAATAAGCGCCTCTACTTTTTAGATTTTTATCTATATCTAATTTTAATTCTTTAGTTGTTTTATTAAAACTGAATCTAGTTAATTTTTCAACAGGTAAAATCAAGGAAGTGACAATGCACTTTCTTGTAATGTTATTTTTTTCATTTTTCATCATCTAAATCACTTAAATCTAAATCTTTAGATAATCCATAACTTAATAGATCCTCATCAATTTTAAAGTTCTTAGAAAATGCTGATATTTTTTCTTTTTTAACTTTTTGTTTTTGAGTTTCTTTAATTTCTTCTTCTACGCTTTGACCTGAAAATTCATTTTCAAATTGTTGATATTCATCAAGTTTATTAACAAAAGAATATTCATCAGAAAGTGCGCCAGCTTTTAAATTGGTTTCATCAAAGTAAGCATTAAAGTCAACTGCTTCGGTTTTAAGTTTTGTAGATTTAGCAGGTTTTTTAACGCTAGTAGCTGTAGCGGGTTTAGCAACTTCTGCTTGCTTAGCTTCTTGCGCCTTATCTTCTTTTAGTAAATCTTCAAGTTCTACTTTAGAAATAAAGTTGGCAACGTCTTTTGAAAATTCTTCAATTCCAAAGTCAAAACCAAAAGAAGCCCTTTCTCTAGCTTGTTTTTTGAAATTGTTTTTATTTCTTTCTCTTGGTGTGTAGTGAACTGGAACGTAATTATCTTGGAAGTAAATTTTTTCTTGGAAAGCTTGTTCGGTGCTTAAAACATCGATTTTATTATTAGTTACTTTACTTGCTAGTGAAACGTTAACACCATTTGATCCTATAGCTAGTGATACATCTTCAGGGCGAACTATAACATAGAATCCTTTTTTGTTTTTAACAACATCAACTACAGGGCATGGTGACATTGCGTTTCTAATAAAGTCTTTTGGATTTTCTGCAAATCTAATAACGTCAATTTTTTCGTTATTTAATGATTTTGAAACATCGTTAATTCTTTGAGCTTTGTTACCAAACATAGCCCCTAAAAGATCGTGTGTATGAGCACTTTGTTTTTCTGGATTTAGTGAAACTACAACTTTAGATCTTTCACCTGGAACTCTTTGAATGTTTCTAATGATTAAATCGCCGTTAGCAATCTCTGGAATTTCTCTAAATAAAACATCTCTAACTTGCTCAGGTGATGTCATGGTAACTTCAAGGTAAAGCCCTTTAGCATCGATATTAACTGAGTTAAGGAACACGTCAAATTTTTGCCCAGGGTTTAGCTCAACTGATTTAATAATTGAGTTTTTAGGAAGATATGCTGAAGTGCCATCTTCTAGTTTTAAAAAGAATCCGCCGTTTTCGTGTTTGCTAGCGATTTGAACCATTAATTTGCTACCAATTAATGGGTGGTATTTAGCAAATAATCTATTTTTAGCTTTTTCGGCAATAGCAGCGCTAAAGCCATTTCTCATAGCTACTAGATTTTTTTGATCAAAGCTATTGAATTCAATAGGATATGAAATTAAATCACCTACTTTAGCGTTTTTGTTTACTTCTTTAGCTTTTAATAGGCCAATGTAAGAAATACCTAAAAGTTCATCATACATAGCAGCTTCGCTATCTTCTACAACTTCGGTGTTTTTATTTAGCAGAAGTATTTCTTCTTTTTCGTTATCAACAGAAAAAACAACCTCGGCTTCGGGGTCTAGTTTTCTATTAATGATGTGGTTGATTACTTCTTGACTCATTGCGATGAATTCGTCATTTGATATTTCTTTGTTTTTAGAAAAACTATTTAAAAGAAGAAATCATTTTTTAGAATTAGATGCATTTTTAAAAGTGTCTTTTTCTTTTTTCTTTGCCATTATTTATTAATTTTCTCCAAGAAAAATTAAAAAAGTTGCATAAACAACTTTTTTATTTGTATAAAAGTTAATTTTATTATAGCAAAATTAACAAAAAGCTTAAATTCAATCAATGTCTCTTACTTTTTTAGCGTTTTCAAAAATGAATTCTTTTCTAGGTTCGGTTTCTTCACCCATTAAAATATTTAAAACTTCCATTGCTTTTTCAGCATCTGAAACTTGAACTTGAAACATTTTTCTAGTTTTAGGATCCATGGTAGTTTCTCATAGTTGGTCGGCGTTCATTTCCCCTAAACCTTTGTAACGCTGAATCATTATTTTTTTAGATTTATCTAAAGAATCTAATATTTCTTCTTTTTGTGCTTCGTTATAAGCGTAGTAAACTTTTTTGTTAGATTCTATTTTATATAAAGGTGGCTGAGCGATGTAAAGCATTCCATATTCGATAAGCTGTCTAAATAATTTAAAGAAAAATGTAATCAGTAGTACTCTAATATGTGATCCATCACTATCGGCATCGGTCATGATTATTACTTTTTGATATCTTACTTTGTTGACGTTAAAGTCTTGACCAACACCAGCACCTAAAGCTGCAATTAAAGATAATATTTCGTCGTTTTTTAAAATTTTCTCAATGTCTTTTTTCTCAACGTTAAGGATTTTCCCTTTTAATGGAAGAATAGCTTGGAAGTGGCGATCTCTTCCCATTTTAGCCGAACCACCAGCTGAATTACCCTCGACAATGTAAAGCTCTGTTTCTTCCGCGTTTTTACTTGAACAATCAGAAAGCTTTCCAGGAAGGCTAGAATTACCTAATCCTTTTTTCTTTTGTAATTCTTTTTCTTTTTCGTCTTTAAGTCTTCTAGCTTTAAAATCAAGAAGGTATTTAATAACTTCTTCAGCGAATTTAGGATTTTGGTCTAAAGTTTTTTCAAAAACTTCACTAAATACTTTATTTACTGCAGGGCTTGCATTTCTAGAATTTAATTTATGTTTGGTTTGCCCTTCAAATTCAGGGTTATTGTGTTTTATAGAAATAATTAAAAATAAGTTATTTTCTAAATCTTCTCTTGAGAATTTCTCACCTTGGGTTTTAAAGAATTTTTTATCTTGTGCATAGTTATTTCAAATTCTAGTTAAACCATTAAAAAATCCATTAAGGTGAGTTCCACCTTCTTTGTTGTAAATATTATTTGTATAAGCGTAGGCTACTGCATTTGATTTAGCAGCGCTAGCCATATATCTCATGGCTATTTCTACTTTAACGTCACCGGTTTTGTCTTGATAAGTTCCTTCGGTGTAAATTAATTCATCATTTTGAAGAGTGTTTTTACTTTTAGTAATAACATTAAGGAAATCTAAAATTCCATTTGGATAACAAAATTCAACAAAGCTATTATCTCTTTCATCTGATAAAGATATTCTTAAATTTTTATTTAAATAAGCTGTTTGACGAATACGATCAACTATTAAGTTTTTATCGAATTCGTTTTTATCCATAATTGTAAAGTCTGGATAAAATAAAACTTTAGTTCCGGTTTTATTATCGCCAGTTGTTCCAATTACTTTTATAGGAGCTTCGAGTTTTCCACCGTCTTTAAATTCTGCAAAATAAACGTTTCCATTTCTTTTAACCCAAACCCCTAAATATGAACTAAGTCCGTTAACTACAGAAGCTCCAACCCCATGTAGCCCTCCGGATACTTTATAAGCGTCTGATTTAAATTTCCCACCAGCGTGAAGTCCGGTAAAGACTATCTCTAAAGCAGATTTACCTTTAGAGTGCATATCAACTGGTATTCCTCTACCGTTATCTTCTACAGAAACTCCACCATCTTTAGTGATAGTAATTTTTATATTATCGGCATATCCTGCTAAAACTTCATCGACAGAGTTATCTACTATTTCTCAAATTAAATGATGTAGACCGGTTTTATCTTTAGAACCGATATACATCCCAGGACGCATTCTAACGGCTTCTAAACCTTCAAGAACTTCAATAGAATCTGCGTTATATTCAGCGTTATTTTGAACTTTGTTTTTATCTTCCATTATTCCCTTAAAAATTGTTAAACAAACGTCTTTATTTAGTTATTTTTTATTATATCAAATTATGCTTTTTGACTTTTAAGCTCAAAAAAATGCAAAAATTGCATAAAATTAAGCGCATTTTTACAATTTTTTGAATTTTTTTAATAATTTGATATATTTTCTAACTAGCAAAATAAAACTATGAAAAAATTCAAAGTTAATAAAAAAGCAATAATTGGAATTACTAGTTTTTTAGTTGTTTTATTTTTAACAGCTTTAATTACCTATTTAATAAGAATATATAAATATGAAAATAGCTTCGGTGAAGCTACACATTTTTTGTTAATTCAGTATTAATTGGTAATTTTATGGGTTCTGTAACTATATTAATTGGAAGCGTTGTCTTTGGTGTTATTTAGTATTAGGCAGAAGCTTTAGTGATTCGTTTTTAGGAATACTAAAAGCCATGGTTGAGTTATTATGCTTAAAATTGGAGCTTCAACTTTAATTAATTTAGCTCGTCCAGTTTTTAGCGCGCTATCTAATTTAAGAACTTCAGTAATTACGCTGGATCCATATTTTGTATTAAATGATTCAGCGGCCTGGCTTAAAGATTTTAATGCCGGTTATGAGACTTGAATTTCATATGCGATGCTACTTGGATTTTTTGTAAATATCTTAATGGTAGCTTTAAGAAAATTTACAAATATGCATTCAATAATGCTTACCGGACACGTTATGTTTCAGCAATCTGCTATTGTGGTTCCGGTGGTTTATTTTTTAATTTTTTATCAAAAAAATGTAGCAATTAATATTGACCAAATAATTGCCATTATTTTGATAAGTTCTTTAATTTTAGGGCTATATTGATCAGTAGGAACTACCACAACTATTAAAGGCGCTGATAAAATTACAAATAATGCCGGCTTTGCAGTAGGACATCAGCAAATGTTAGGACTATCTATTGCTTATGATCTTGGAAATTTTTTGGAAATGCCAAAGATTCAGCTGAAGTTAAAAAAGTAAGTAAAAAAATTAAAATCTTTCAAGATAATATCTTTACGCAAAGCATTTTGATTTTAACTTTATTTACTATTATGATTTTAATAATTCAGTTTTCTGCAATACCTGCAGAAAAGAAGGATTTAGTAGATAAAATTCGCTTTATTAATTCAAATAGTCAAATAAATAAAGAATTTAGTGAGTGAAATGTTGATGCTCAGTTTTGAGTTATTAATATAATGCTTGGTTTTATTAAAATAGTTATTTCTATTTTAATAATACAAGCTGGAATTAGAATGTTTGTATCAGAGCTTCAGCAATCATTTCAAGGAATTTCTGAAAAGCTATTTCCAGGAGCGGTTATGGCAGTTGATGCTGCTACAATGTATGGCTTTAGCATTAATTCCGTAACATATGGATTTATTTCAGGAACAATAGCTCAGTATTTAGCAGTTTGTGTTTTAGTGGGACTTTCAAAAGCAAGTGGCGGAGTAATTCCTATTGCTATCCTTTATTTATTATTTTATTTTTTAACTCAGGATCTATTGGACTTTATGCTAATGCATCCGGAGAATATAAGGCTGCAATTATAATTCCAGCACTGTTTGGATTTTTTGAAGTATTAATGATTGCGTTTGGTATTTTTGCATTAAGAGCTCATGCTGGAGCTATTAATTCAAGTGGCTCATTTCCATTTAGAATTGGATTTTTAGGAATGTTTGATTGAAACTTTTTCTTTGGACTTAGTCTTTTAGTGGCTTCATGAACAAAAGAGCTTTCAATTATCATTTTTGCTTTTGTGATCCCTATTTTACTTGTGCTTCTTTCACAAATAATTGACTCTAATCGTCAAAGTAAAATAACCTTTATGCAAAGGCTATTTAAAGTAAAAGTTAATTTATTAACAAAATAAGGAAAATATGAAAATACTTTGTATATGTGGAAGTGGCATGGGCACTTCAATGATTATTAAAATGAAAGCAAATCAAGCTTTAAAAGAATTAAATTTAGAAGGCATCGTTGAATCTATAGAGCTTGGCCAAGGGAAAACAGTTGCAATAAATTTTGATGTAATTTTTTGCACTCAAAACTTTGTAGATGAAATTCCAAAAGGAAGAACTTTAGTTTATGGAATTAATAATGTTATGGATTTAAATGAAATTAAATCTAAAATTCTAGAAGCTAAAGATAAACTTAATGCTTAGTAAATTAAACTTTATAGATAATTTAATTTTAAATGATTCAATAGCACTAAACCAAGAGGCAAATTCTTGAGAAGAAGCTATTAAAGCTGCTACTGATCTTTTAGTTAAAGCTAATGCAGTTAGTGATTTGTACTATGAAAAAATAATTGAATCTACCAAAGAATTTGGGCCTTATTACGTAATAGCTGATAATTTTGCAATGCCACATGTTAAAAGCGAATCCGATTATGTTTTTGATACCGCATTTTCGCTTGTAACTTTTAAAAACGCTATTTCATTTGATGAAAACAAAAAAGTTAAAGTTATGATTTGCTTTGCTTCTTTAAATGGCGAAATTCACACCAAAATAGCAATTCCGCAAATTGTTGCAATTTTTGAAAATCAAGAAAATATAGAAAAAATAGCAAACTTTCAAAGTAAAGAAAAGTTAATTGAATTTTTAAAAAGTCTTGATTACAAAAAATATTTATAGTAATAAAATATAAATATAAAAAATGTAAATATAAATGAAATTGAAAGCTTTATTTTCGATATGGATGAACTATTCTTGATGGTAAAAAACAACTATCACAAGAAAATATAAGTGCGATTAAATTTTTACAAGATAATAACAAAAAAGTAATAATTGCTATCGGTAGACCAATTTTTATAAATAAAGAATATTTTGAAAAATTAAATATCAGTGATTTTGTAATTGGAATTAATGGAGCTATAGTTTCGCTAAATTGAAGAAAAAATAAAAATGAAATTATTTCTTATCTTCCAAAAGATACATTTCAAAAATTAGTTTTATATTTACATGAAAATAAAATTGATTTTTTAACCTATACTGAAAAATTTCTTTATGGGTTTAATTTTAATAATCCTATTTGATTTGAAAATCGAATATATTCTCAAATTCAAAAAGATAATCCTTATAAATTTAAATATTATGAAAATAATTTAGAAAAACTATTTTCATTTTTAGAAAAAGAAAAGTTTTTAAAAATTTTAATTTTAAAAGATAAAACAAGTCAATAAAAACTTGACAATTTCTTAAATTATCTTTTATCTTTTGATGATATGTATTACTTGCAATCACAAAGCGATGTGATTGATATTATGGCTAAAGGAACTTCAAAAGGTAAAACCATTATGGAGTTTTTCTCTAAATACAATTTAGATTTAAATAAAACAATGCCTTTTGGAGATGAAAATAACGATATTGAAATGCTGCAAAATGTTAAATATGGAATTGCTATGCTAAACGCTCATAACAATTTAAAGAAAGTAACAAAATATATAACAGCAAAAGATAATAACAGTAGCGTAGTTGCTGATTTTATTTGAAATTTAACAAAAACAAATATAGAAGATAAAATCAAAAAATTTAAAGTTAATCATATAAATAATAAATGATGATTTCAACCATTAATTTGTAGTTTATCTTTTACAAATTGAGCTTATAAACCTTTTAATACATTTGATGAATTTTTAAAGTCTATAAAAATGCAAAATAGACCAATTTATATATCTTTAAATAGTGATAAAGAATTTTTACTATTTAACCAGGTTCAAAGGCAATATAATAAAACTTTAAGATTAAATAAAAATTTAGTTTTAAGTAAAAAAGAAATTTATTTAAAACTAACAGAAAACATTTACATTTATTTAGATGAAAAAGCAATAAAAGATATTAAAAAAGGATATCAATTTGCATTCCCTACAAAATACTTTGAAGAAAAAACAAAAAAATTGAATTTAAAATTAAATCAAAATTTGGTTTATGTTTTTAAATATTCAAAGTTTGATTTTAAACTTTTTGTTAAAAGAAAAAACAATTTTATTTAATGTAAAATAGATATATAAAGTTCCGTTTGAATAACGGTTTATTTTTTATTCAAAAGCACATAAGGATTAAATAAATGACAAAACAAAAAATTGCTTCAGCAATATGAGACGCAGCAAATGAAATGCGTGGCAATATTGACGCTTCAAGATATAAAGATTACATTCTTGGATTTATTTTTTATAAATTTCTTTCAGTAAAACTTGTAAGTTTTATTAATGATCAATTAAAAGTTTCTATTGAAAAGTTAGAAAAATATGGAGAAGAAAATAAAGATAAAAAAGATGATGAAATAGATGGAAACTATGCTAACACTATAGAGCAATGCAAAGATGAATTAGGTTATTTCATTAAATATAAAAATTTATTTTCAACATGAATAAAAAACATCAATGAAACAACAAACGTTGAAATAAATGATGCTTTAATTGAGTTCAAAAGAAATATAAGCAATGAAGCTAAAAAGAAAAACCTTTACCGTGATATTTTTGAAAGCTTGCAAGATGGAATAAAAATTTTAGGTGAAAGTGATAAACAAAAAACTGAAAACTTAAGAAAAATAATTAGCTTAATAGATAAAAATATTCAAATGAATAATAACATTAACTTTGATGCCTTAGGTTTTGTTTATGAGTATTTAATTTCAAATTTTGCAGCTGGTGCCGGTAAAAAAGCCGGAGAATTTTATACCCCGTATTATGTTTCAAGTTTAATGAGTAAAATAACAGCTCATCATCTAAAAGATAAAAAAGAAATTAACATTTACGATCCAACAAGTGGATCAGGTTCTTTACTTATCCATATTGGTGAAGAATATAGTAAATATGGACATGATAAAAATTCAATTATATATTTTGCACAAGATTTACAAATGGAAGCTTATAAGCTAACAAGAATGAATTTAATTATTAGAAACATTCTTCCAAATAATATTTATGCGCGTAACGGAGATACTTTAAGCTCAGATTGACCATATTTTGATTCTGATAGCCCAGAAGATTCATATAGACCTTTATTTTTAGATGCAGTTGTTTCAAATCCACCTTATTCACTAAAATGAAATAATGAAGGTAGAGAACGTGATGAGCGTTTTAAAGAATACGGTGTAGCACCTGCTTCAAAAGCAGATTACGCCTTTGTTCTTCATGATTTATATCATATAAATCCAGAAGGTATTGTATCTGTAGTATTGCCACATGGAGTTTTATTTAGAGGTGGAACTGAAGGAAAAATTAGAAAAGCCTTAATTGAAAAAAATCAAATAGATACAATAATAGGATTGCCTTGCAATATTTTCTTTGGTACTGGAATACCAACAATAATAATGATTCTAAAAAAACAAAAAAATAACAATGATATTTTATTTGTTGATGCTTCTCTTGAATTTAAAAAAGATGGAAATAAAAATATTTTGGAAAAATCAAATATTGAAAAAATATTCCAAACAGTCATCAAAAGAGAAAATGTTGAAAACTTTGCAAAAGTTGTTTCTTTAGAAGAAATAAGAAAATCAGAATATAATCTTAATATTAATCGTTATGTAAATGCTTCTGAAAAGAAAGAAGAATTAGACGTTTACGGACTTTTATATAGTCAAATACCAAATAATGAATTAGATGAATTTAAAGATTTTTGAAACATGTTTCCAACATTAAAGAAACAATTAGTAGAAAAAATAAATGATTCATATTCAGTTTTAAAAGATAAAGATATTTTAGAAGTAGCTTTTACAAATGAAGAATTCATTAGCTATTTAAATTCATTTAAAAATAAATTTAAAGATTTTTCTAAGTTTTTAGAAAACAAATTGTTAAATGAAAATTTAATTTATTCAATAAATTTAGAAGAATTAACAATAAAAGAATTTTTATCTAAATTTGAAGATGAAAAATTAATAGATAAATTCAAAGCAGCTCAATATGTTTACGATCATTTAAAAATTATTTTAGAAGATTTAGATTTAATTAATTCTGAAGGAATGTCATTTAATAATTTAGAAAATTCAAATAAACTTTTAACAAAGATATTTGATGATTTAAAAATTCAAGAATTTAAATTTAAATCAGATTTAGAAAAAATAGAAGATCAAGAAAGTAAAGTTGCTGATTTAAAAGCAAAAATTAAAGAAAACTATGATTCATTAAGTGAAGACATTAAAGATAATCTTTCAAACAAAAATAAAACCGATTTTGATTTTAGCTTAATAAATAAAGTTATTAAAGAAGACGATACTTTAGATCAGGACACAATGGATTTACTCAATGAAGTTAAAAAACATAAAAATGAAATTGATAAACATAATCAATTAATAAAAAGATTTAAATCTAATTTAAAAGAAAAAACAGAAAACTTCAAAGAAAATGCTAATGAAAAAGATTTAAAAGAATTATTAAAATGAAAATGAATTGATTTAATGCTCAATAAAATCCTTGAATTGCCTGATGAATATTTAGAAGATTTATCATATAAACTTAACCTTTTAAAAGATAAATACGGTGAAAGTTTAGAAAAAATTGAAAACGAAATATCACAAAATGAAAATGAATTAATTTCTTTATTAAAAGAATTAAACGGAAATGATTACGATATGAAAGGGATAAACGAGTTTATTAAGATACTTCAAAAATAACATTAAAATGTCATCAGAAAACTTAAAAGAAAAATTAAACTTTAAAAATGAATTAGAATTTCAAGATCATTTTGTTGAATTACTTAAAAAATACAAGTGACAATATGAAGTTTTACAAAATCCAACTGAAAAAGATTTAATTGAAAACTGAAAAAAAATTATTTTTCAAAATAATCGCCAGCAATCTAGGTTAAATAATGTTGAATTAACTGATTTAGAAATGAAGCAAATTTTAACTGAAATAAATAAAACAGAATATACATCAGATATTAGTAAATTTGTAAATAATGGTTCAGTTACAATAACAAGAGACAATGAAGCAGATAAAGAGAATTTTGGTAAAAATGTTTCATTAATATTATTCAAAAAAGGTCAAATTGGTGGCGGAGATAGCACTTATCAAATAGCTAATCAACCAATATTTGCTAATGGTACATATAGAGGTGATTTACTTTTAATAATTAATGGGATGCCCTTTTTTCATATTGAGTTAAAAAATTCAGATGTCAATTTACAAGAAGGACTTAACCAAGTAAGAAAATATTCTAAAAATGGTGTATACACTGGCATTTTTTCTTTAATACAAATTATTGTTGTAGCTAAACCAAATGAATTTGTATATTTTGCTAGACCTTCATCTTATGAACTTTTTAGAAAAGAATTTTATTTTCAATGAAGCGATGAGAAAAACAACATTTATGGAAATTGAAAAGATTTAATTAAGCATTTCTTATCAATTCCAATGGCGCACAAATTAATAAGTTATTACACAGTTTCTGATGATTCAACAAAAACATTAAAAGTTTTAAGGCCATACCAATATCATGCTGTAAGTTCAATATGTAAAAAGTTAATAGATTTATTAGAACAAAGAAAAAGTAATTTATCTAAAACAGAAGATTTTAGAAAAGGTGGTTTTATTTGACATACAACAGGTAGCGGTAAAACGTTAACTTCCTTTAAAACTGCTGAACTTATTTCAAATAATCTTCAAATACCAGTAGATAAAGTTGTTATTTTAGTTGATAGAGTGGATTTAGCTAACCAAAGTTTAGTTGAATATAAAAATTTTTCTGAAAGTGAAGATGAAATACAAGGAGCAAAAAACGCTCGCGATTTATTTACAAAATTAGCTGATAAATCATTTGATACAAAATTAATAATAAGTTCAATACAAAAACTTCACAGAGGATTAAATCCAGATAATTTATCATTTTTAAAAAATAAAGAAAAAATCCAGGATAAAACAATTGTATTTATAGTCGATGAATGTCATAGATCAACATTTGGAAAAATGCTAAAAGAAATTAAAGACTTTTTTGTTAAAGCTGTATTTTTTGGTTTTACAGGAACTCCTGTTTATTATGAAAATTTATCTGAAAAAGATTTAGCAGTTAAATTACAAACAGAGGATATATTCGGGTCTCAATTACATTCTTATAATATTTATTATGCTTTAAGAGATAAAAACGTTTTACCTTTCCATATTCATCAGCATTTCACCTATGATCCTGAAGATCTTGCAAAACAAATAAATCAGAAAAAATTCAACAATTTAAAAGAAACAAATAAATACGTTAAAAATTTTGATGAAAAATTTTATACTGCAAACAAAGAAGTTTTTATAAAAAATGAAGAACATATTAGTTACGAAAAAATAGATACATATGACCATTATAATCATGTTGTTAATAATATTCTAGAAGGATTTAATAACGCTTCTTCAGGAAGAGAACTTCACGCTATTTTTGCAGTATCTAGCATTGAAGATGCAATAAAATATTATGAACTTTTTCAAAATAAAGATATTTTAAAACAGCATGATTATTGAGATCAAAATAACGAAAAACCAATTTTAAATGTTACCGCTATGTTTGATTGAGGTATAAATGGCTCTGAAAAAGAAGATGCTAAAGATGAAGCAATAAAACTTATCATTAAAAACTATAATGAAATGTTCAAAGAAAGTTTCCAATTTTCTGACAAAAATGTTTATCGATCATTTCAAAGTGATGTTGCCTTAAGGCTTGCTCATAAAGAATCTTATACAAAATTAAACAAAGACGAGACTAAAGAAAATCAAATAGATATTTTAATTGTTGTCGATCAATTTTTAACTGGTTACGATTCAAAATATGTAAATACTCTGTATTTAGACAAAGTAATGAATGATAAAACTTTAGTTCAAGCTTTTTCAAGAACAAATAGAATTTGAAATAACTCGAAGAAACCATTTGGATTAATTAAATATTATCGTTACCCATGTACAATGGAAAGAAATATTGAAAGTGCAATATCTAAATATTCAAATAATGATTGAAAATCTGTTCTATTCGATAAGCAAGAAGCAAGTATAAAAAAAATAAATGAAAGTTATTCAAAACTTAAGGAAATTTTTGATAAACACCAAGAAACACCAGAAACACTTAGTGAAAACGAAATAAAACAATTTATTGAATCTTTTAGAAATATACAAAATTTATTAAAAGCTATTGAAATTCAAGGTTTTGATTTAAATTCACAAGAAGATGCAGAAAAATTAAAATTTCCTGTTTCTGCAATAGCAGAATGAAAAAATTTATATTCTGAAATTAACACAAAACACAAAAGCATAGTTGAAAAAACAGATCTTGAAATAGAATTAAAACTTCACAGCGTTGAAAGAATGACAATAATAAATAAAGAATATATTGAAAAATTATGAATTCAATTGCAAGAAGAAGTTAAAAAAAATGATAACCCTCAACAAATCGAACAAACAATTGAAAAATTAAAAGATAAAGTAAAAAATTCTGGTGATGCTTTATATAACAAATACGGCCCAATATTCTTTGAAAAATTTCAAGATAATCCTGATAAATTTATTGAAAAAGAATTCCAAGTTTATATAAATGAAACAATAGAAGAAATTTTTACAGAAAATTTACTTAAATTCTGTGCTTATTTTGGCATTAAAAACGACAAAATAAAAATGGTCGAAAAATTATTTAAAACAATTCCCTCTGAAAATGAGTTAAAAGAGAGAAATCAACTCACCGAAATAACAAAGGAAATAAATTGAACAGAAACACCTTTTGGTAAAGATTTTAAAAACGAAAATCCAGATGCTGAATTTGTCACAATAAGAAAAGAAGGTAGAAAAAAAATAGAAGAATCTATTATAAATAATAATTTAGATGCAAAAAGCTGAAAAATTTCAAAATAATTTAAATTTAACGAAAAAGAAAAATTAATTTAAAAATGAAAAAACAAGTAGAAAACAAAAACATCAAAAAAAAATATCCGAAAATTCGTTTTAAAGAATTTAGCGAAACTTGGGAACAGTGTGAAGTTGGAAATTTATTTGAAATAACAAGAGGAGAAACATTAGCTAAAAAATTTATAACAAACTTTAAAACAAGAAAAAACATTTATCCAGTATATTCTTCACAAACAACAAATAATGGACTAATGGGTTATTACAAAACCTATTTGTTTGAAAACGCAATAACTTGGACAACTGATGGTTATGCGGGAAATTTTAATTATAGGCCTGAAAAATTCTATTCTACAAATGTTAATGGCGTTTTAATGTCTAATAATGGGTATGCTAATTATGCCGTATCTGAAATTATTAATTCAGTTGCGCAGAAATATGTTACAAAAACGGCCAATCCAAAATTAATGAGTAATGTTGTAAATCAAATAAAGTTTTTTGCACCAAAAATAAACGAACAAACAAAAATTAGTAATTTAATTTTTACATTAAACAACCTTATCACCCTTCATCAGAAAAAGCTAGATTTACTTAAAAAATTTAAAAAAACTTTATTAGAAAAAATGTTTTCTTTAAACGAAGAAAGTTTTCCGAAAATTAGATTTAATGGTTTTTTTGACGCTTGGGAACAGTGTAAAGTTATTGATTTACTAAATTTTATAAGACCCGATAAATATATAGTGCAAAATGAAAAATACATTAAAGGAGCATTAACACCAGTATTAACAGCTAACAAATCTTTTATCATTGGCCACACAAAAGAAAAAAAGACTTTCAAAAAGAATTGCATAATTTTTGATGATTTTACATTGAACATCAAATATGTTAATTTTCCATTTATGGTTAAATCTTCCGTAATAAAAATATTAATTGAAACAGAAAATAATAATTTATTTTTTATATATTTATTGCTAAAAAATAAAAATTTTAAACCGTTTGGCCATATGAGGCATTACGTAAATTTTGTTCAAAATATTTCTTTAGAAAAAATAAAAAACAAAGAAGAACAAGATAAGATCGCAAAACTATTTTCTAAAATATATAACCTTATCACCCTTCATCAGAAAAAGTTAAAATTAATTCAAAAATTCAAAAAAACTTTATTAGAAAAAATGTTTGTCTAGAAAAGTTTTAAAATTTATTAAAAAAATAAAAATTTTTTAAAAAACAGTATTAAAATAATCAAATTCTTTTTTGGTTATTTTATTTTTTTCTGAAATTTTTCATATACCTTTTTTTGATATTGCATAAAACAAAAATAAATACTAAAAAACATAAAAATAATAAGTTTTTTCTTGGGAACAGTGTAAAGTGGGAAATTTATTTTATGTAAATCGGGGAGAAACTTTATTAAAACATGAAATAAGCAATTTCAGGAATTTTAAAAATAAATATCCAGTTTATTCTTCACAAACAACAAATAATGGACTAATGGGCTACTATAAAACTTATTTATTTGAAAACGCAATAACTTGAACAACTGATGGTTATGCGGGAAATTTTAATTATAGGCCTGAAAAATTCTATTCTACAACTCACAATGGGACTTTAACACCAAAAAATTATTTTGTAAATTTTGCGCTTGCAGAAATGTTAAATTTTGTTTCTGAAAAATATATAACAAAAGCGACTATACCTTTGTTGACTTCTACAGATGTTAAAAGTATTACTTTTTGAGCTCCAAAAATAAACGAACAAACAAAAATTAGTAATTTAATTTTTATATTAAACAACCTTATCACCCTTCATCAGTGTAATGAAAAATTAAAAATTTTTAAAAATGTTTTTTCTTGGGAACAGTGTGAAGTAAATAAAATATTTCAATCTTTGCCTGGAGAGTTCATAACTGATGAAAAAATAAAAAAACACAAAAGCGCTAAAAACAAATATCCGGTATATTCATCGCAAACATTAAATAATGGCATTAGGGGATATTATGAAAAATACTCGTTTGAAAACGCAATAATTTATACAACAAGAGGGAGTGCAGGAAAATTCCATTACAAAACAAATAAATTTTTTTGTACCGCTCTTTCGGCAGTTTTAATAGGGGATAAAGTTCATACTAACTTTGCACTAGCGGAAATTTTAGACAAAATATCTGACAAATATGTTGTTAAAAATACGATAAATGCATTAGACAAACAAAATGTATTAAAAATGAAGTTTTTTATTCCAAAAGAAAACGAAATTTCAAAAATTAATTTAATTATAAATGTTTTAAACAACCTTATCACCCTTCATCGGCGTAAGGAAAAGACGTAAAATGAAAGGTAAAAATGTCATATAAACAAGAAAAATTTCACAATTATTATAAAAATTGAATAAAAGTTTATAAAGAAGGTGCCGTTAGGCCTATTACATTAAAGAAATATAAGTTAACTCAAATGTGAATAGAAAAGCTTATTCCGGATTTAGAAGTTTGACAGCTTTCAAGAATAAAATATCAAGAAATTCTTAATAAATATTCTGAAACTCATGAACGTCAAACAACAATGGATTTTCACCATCAATTAAAAGGAGCTATTTTAGATGCTGTAGATGATGGTTTAATTTCTATAGATCCAACAAGAAAAGCTATTATTAAAGGTAAATCTCCAAAACATAAAAAAATAAAGTATTTAAATCAATTTCAACTTCAAAATTTAATAATGAATTTAAAGTTAGATTCAAATATAAATGAATATTGATTAATATTATTAATTGCCAAAACTGGAATTAGATTTTCCGAAGCTTTAGCGTTAACTCCAAAAGATTTTGATTTTGCAAAACAATCTATTAATATTAACAAAACATGAGATTACAAAGACACAAATAATTTTTCTCAAACAAAAAATGCATCTTCAAATAGAAGTGTAAAAATAGATTGACAAACATCAACACAATTTGCAGGCCTTATAAAAGATTTACCAGAAAACAAACCTATATTTGTAAATGGTAAAGTTTATAACTCAACAATTAATGAAATACTAAGAAGGGTTTGCATTAAAGCAAGAATACCAGTTATAAGTATTCATGGTTTAAGACATACACACGCTTCTCTTTTATTGTTTGCTGGAGTTTCTGTAGCCAGCATTGCAAAAAGATTAGGTCACGCAAGTATGACTACAACACAAAAAACATATTTTCACATTATAAGAGAATTAGAAAACAAAGATATTGATCAAGTAATGAGATTGCTTTCTAATTTAGGATAAAAATTTTCCTTACGCCGAAAAAAGCACAAATTATTGTGCTTTTTAATTAAAAATAAAATAAATTTAGGAAAAATAAAAGAGTTAAAATAAAGAATTATTTTATTTTTGAAATTTCAAAAAATAATGTTTCAATTGAATGAAAATCTTTATTTTATATTTGGTGATTAAGTCTTTTATTGATTTCTTCGTTTGTGCTTGCACCAACAATAGTATGTTTTGTATTTGAAAACATTTTAGGATAAAAAAACAACAGCCATAGTAAAACTTGCAAATTTATTATTTTTTAAATCATTGTTTTTCAATTGATTTTTATATACTTCAACATATTTTTTGTATGCTTTTATTAAACTCTTAGTTTTTTCACTGTTGTAATCATCTTCACCTTGAGCTTTAACTTCTAAAAATATCAAATGTTTTTCATTGATAATAGTTAAGAAATCAGGAAAAATTCTTTTAATTCCATTTAATTCTATATTTTCATCTTCAAATGAAGTTTCTTGATTATCAAAATATTCAAAACTAATATTACCATTTACAACATTTGAAGACCAACTAAATTTAATCGGATTATCTAATTTATTTAAGTTATCTTTAAATTTTTTTAAATCGTTAATAAATTGCAATTCTCTTTTTGAAAGAATTTTTATTTTAGATTTATTTTTATTTCTAATTTGATACATGAATTCGTTTTCAATTTTAGAAATATTTTCAAATTTTGGATAACCTTTAGAATTAAAATCTATAAAGTTAAATCTTTGATTTAATTTTCTTAACTCTAATTCGTAATACTTTAAATTTTTTGATTCTTTTTCTATGCTTTCTTTATATGCCTGTTTAATATTCGGCATTAAATCTTCAATAATGATATAACGATAAAAATCTCAAGTAAACATTGGATCATCAATATTTATTTCACATGATTTATCCTTTAATTTGTTAAATTTAGAAATTATAAATTCTTCTAATTCTTTTTTTGCTAGACAAACATTTAATGATTTTCATTTTCTTTCAACATATTAATTTAAATCGATAGAGTTATAAATTCACTTAACTTCTTTAACTATATTTTGGTTTTCGTCTTTTATTAATTTGCTATCAAAAGGAAGTCTTTTTATTTTTTCTGAATTATATTTTTTCTTATAGTTTTGAAAACTATTCAGAAAATTATGTCCGTTAAAAATGTCTTTAAATTTTTTTATATAAGTTTCGTCATTAATTTCATTTTTCAAAGATTCAGAGTTTTTTGTAGTTTGATATAAATCAAGATATCCTGATAAAAATTTTTCATTTTTAAATTCTGGTTTTTAATTTCCATATTAAATGATTTTTATCAAGTTTTTTATTATATGAATAAATATAGTAATTAAAAACTATGTTGTTATCATTAAATGGATATCTAGGATTTGGATTTCTTTTTATTCTTCCAATTGTTTGAATATTTAACGACTCAGAACAAACATTTCTAAGTTGAACCAGCATTGCAGCTCTAGGGATATCTCAACCAGTGGCTGGTCTTATTTTTAAAATATAACATCGTAAACTGAATTATTAGCTGATAATTTTTTAAGAGTTGCTTCTTCTCTAAGTTCACTTGATGTATTTTTATCGCCACCAAAATAAGTAGCTCATTTAAAACCATTTTTTCTACTATTTTTTTGTATTTTTTAACTAAATCTTTGATTGTTTGATTTTCTTTGTCATTTTTGTCGCTATTTTTAACTTGAATTAACATTGCGGGATTAATACCATTTAATCCATCATTTTTAGCACCGTCATATGCTTCTTTAAGTTCTTTAAATTTTTCTAAAGCTATTTTTAGAATTTTTTCATCATCATATTCATTAGATTCAGAAATAGAAATAGAAATACCTTTGTTATATATTAGATTTTTTTAATTAACTTTACATTATCATTATGAAGTTCTTCTTCAGTAATTTCAACACAATCATAATTTTCTTCGCCAATAGTAGCTGACATTTTGATAGTAAAATTAGCTACATTTTTAATCTTTTTTTCAAAATTTTCAATTAATTTTTTTTGAATTTTAGTACCAATATGCGCTTCATCTCTAATGTAAATTAATTCAAAACTAGAATCATTTTTAATTTCATCAAATAAAGCATCAATTATTCCTTGCTCGGTATAAATTCTTTTTTTACCAAAGCTAGATTTACCAAAAATCATAACCTTGTTTTCTTCAGGCTTTAAGTGATAAGATTTATAATCTTTTTTATTAGTAGAGGAAGGAGATTCAATTAATTCAATTTTTACTTTATTTTTATTTAAAAAACTATTTTTATAATAATTTAACTTATTGAAAAATTGTTTTGGCAATTCTGCAGATTATGGAGTTGCAATGATAAAGAAAAGTTTTTTAATGTTAGCCTGAGAAATCATTTTATCTATAACTTGAGCCATCATAAAAGTTTTACCGCTACCTGTTGGCGCTTTAAAGATCAATTCTTTTGATTTCTTTTTTCTTCAGTATTCAACAATTTGATCAACTGCTTTTTTCTATGTTTCTGTTAGTTTTAAATTCATATGTATTTAAATTTATAAAAGTTATCTTAAATTATCAACTATTCTTTCTCTTGAACTTTCTTTGTCTGAAATATCAATTTCAAAAGCTTCAAACATTTTAATTACTTTATCTACAATTTCATTTTTATCTTTTGGATCATTTAAATCAGTAGACTCATATTTAACGTTAAATACATCCAAATTAGATTTATATGGATCGTTCTTTTCTATTCAATTTTGTCCGTTATTTATTCTATATAGACGCTTGTATATTGCTAATTTAGCTATATTTTCATTATTAGAAATAATTGTGTAACTTCTATTTCCGCCATCTTTAAAATTTAATTCTTCAATTGCGTGAGCAAAAGTATCGTGACTTCCGAAAATGTCTAAAACTCTTGTGTTTTTATTAATAAATAAATTTAACATTCATTTCATTAAACCTAAAGGCTTAACATAATGGAATTTAGTTTCATTTAGAATTTCGCTCAATTCTGTTGCGCCTGGTTTATTTTGATACTCATATTTATCTAGTCAAGTAGAATATGGTCAAAGCTTTTTCTTAAATTCTTTTTTGTATTCTTTTATTCGAATTTTTTCTTTTTCATCCATCCATAACTTATTTTTGTTTTTTTCAAATTTAGCTTTTTTTCATATTCAATTACCTAGAAATTCTTTTAAATCATTATTTGAATTGTTTTTTGAATGAAATGTTTTATTTTTATTGTCATAATAAATTGGATAGTTATTTTCATTAAATCACGTATTTTTAAATGATGTTAGTTGATATTTACCATTTTCATCTTTATGAATTTTTGGATTATCTCTTTTTTCTTTTTTAAGCTTTATTATATTTTTATTTTTTGCGTATATTAAGACATAATCATGCAATTCCATTAATTTTTTATCAGCGTTTTTACGCGAAAAAGGTGTTTTTTTCTAGGACAAGAAGCGATAAAATTTTCTTCTCCAAATATCTCATCCATTAAAACTTTTAAATAAGCATGTTGATTATCATCAATTAAAATGAAAAATAACCCTGCTTCATTTAGTAAATCTTTTGCTAAATTTAATCTTTTATTGACCATGTTTAATCAATCATTACGAGTAAATTTGTTTTTAAAAGAAAATACAAAATTTTGCTTTTCTTCACTATTATTTTCTAAAGATTTCGTTGTATCGCCTTTGTCTTTTGCTAAATCAGAGTTATAAGTTAGGTCAATAAAAGTTAGATCATAACCAAAATCATCCTCTTCTTTTTTTATTTGTAAAAGATTTTTAAGGGCATCAAAATTTTCTTTAAAATTTTTAGCAATTATTAATTGATTTTTAGGTTTAGATGAATCATTATTAAAAGATAAGCTTTTATTTTTTCTAAGTAACTTATAGTGTTATTAATGATCTCTGGTGTTGTATCAAAAGTAAAACCAACTTTTACTCTTTGAATAAGAAGGCTATATAAGTTTTTCAGCTTAGCTTCAGTGCAGTTTTCTTTTAAAGAATAATGCTCTAAAGTTTCAATAATTAATTCTTTTTGTTCTTTGTTTAAACTAGCTTTAGAAATTTCGTCAATTTTCTTTTTGTAATCATTAATTAAATCAATTTTTCATTGTTTCATATTAGATTCAATAGTGTGCTTTACAAATCATTTTACAAAATAATTTCAACATGCATTAACAATTAAAGAAAATTAAAAAAAAGAAGAAAATAATTTCCTCTTTTTCAATTATTAAAATGCGTTTAAATCGTTTTCTTTTTCTTTTGCTAAAGTTGAAATTCTTTCAATTTTCTTTTTGACTTCTAATTCAATTTTTTCAACGTAATTTTTTTGCATATCTTCTGAAAGTTCAGCATCAGATTTAATTGCTTTAATTATTTCTTGGCGAGCGTTTCTAACACCAACTTTGGCTTGCTCTATGAATTTAGAAAGTGATTTAACTAGTTCTTTTCTTCTATCTGAAGTCATTGGGGGGAAAGTAATTCTTATTTGATTACCTTCATCTGTCATTGGGAAATTTCCTAAGTTAGCACTTAATATTGCTTTTACTATATCTTTGATTGAAGTTGCATCAAAAGGTTTAATTAATAACTGTTGTGGTTCTGGAACCATGATAGTGGCTATTTCATCTAATTCGGTTGGATTATCGTAATACATTACTTTAATTTTTTTAACGATTTGAGGATTGGCTTTACCTGTTGATATTTTTGACATTTCAAAGACAAAGTGATCAATAGATTTTTGTGTTTTTTTATTAAAGTCGTCTAAATATTTTTCAAGTTCCATAAATTACCTAGTAACTTCAGTGTGAGTTATTTTTCCTTCCAGCGCTTTTATAATTGAATTATCTTCAAGTAAATTAAAAACAATTAAATTTATATTGTTATCCCTTGCCATAGAAGTAGCGGTTAAATCCATCACTTGCAGTTTTTTTTCTAAAATTTGATCATATGTGATTTTAGAAAAATGTTTGGCATTTTCATTTTTTTTAGGATCTGAATCATAAACACCATCAACTTTATTTTTTCCCATTAAAATAACTTCGGCTTTTATTTCAGCAGCAAATAAAGTAGCGGCAGTATCGGTTGTAAAATATGGTCTACCGGTTCCTCCGGCAAATATTACAACTTCACCATTGTTTAAATATTTAAGAGTTTTTTCGTTAATATAATTTTCTGCAACTTTTTGATCGATATTAATCGATGATTGCACTCTAGCTTTTAGTCCAGCTTTTTCAAAACCACTTTGAAGAGCTAAAGCATTCATTTCGGTAGCTAGCATTCCGATAAAGTCAGCTCTATTTCTGGGAATTCCATTTTTTTCAGCAGAAACTCCTCTTCAGAAGTTTCCTCCTCCTACAACAATAGAAACTTGAACACCTTTTTCAATTATTATTTTTAGTTGAGAAGCAATTTTCGCGACTAATTCAAAGTCAATTGCTAGATTTTTTTCTTTGTTGGCAAAACCTTCACCACTTAATTTAATTAAAATTCTTTTGTATTTAATCATTTATTTAGATCCTTAAAACTTTTTAATTATACCAATTTTAAAGTCAAAAAAATAGCCAAGCGATGGCTAGTTTTGAGCTTCGAATTTATCTACATATTTTTTCGCCTCTGCTAAAGAAAGGCTTAAAAATGTAGTAATTCCTCTATTTTGCATAGTGGCACCAATTATGGCGTCACTTTTTGTCATGGTTCCATGACGGTGTGTAATTACTAAAAATTGCGTTTTATCTTTTAGTTGCTGTAGATAATCAGCGTAACGCACTACGTTAGAATCATCTAAAGCTCCCTCAGCTTCATCTAAGATACAAAGAGGAAGTGGACGAGCTTTTAGTATTGCAAATAGTAGCGAAATTGCAGTTAGCGATTTTTCTCCACCACTTAATAAATTTATATTTTTAATAATTTTTCCAGGAGGTTGAACTTTAATATTAATTCCGGAAGTTAGCGGAAGACTTTCATCAACTAAAGAAACAGATGCACTTCCTCCACCAAATAGTGAACGGAAAATATTATTAAATTCTAAATTCACATCTCTTAAAAGACTTGTGAATTTATCGACCATAGTATTTTCAAGAATAGTAATAGACTCTTTGGTTTCACCAATTGCATTTTGAATTTCATTTCTTTGAGTTACTAAAAAGTCATAATCTTTTTTAATAGCTTCATATTTTTCAATTGCTTTTTCATCGACAGAGCCTATTTCTTGAATTTCTTTTTTAAGAGTTGAAACTATTTCTTTTGCAAGATTAATTTCAATATTAAGTTTGAAATTATCTCTAGCAAATTCAAAGGTTAGTCCGTATTCTTCTAAAAGACGGCTTTTGTGATTTTCTAGATAGGTTTTGTTTTTTTCAAACTTAACTTCGTTTTTAGAAAAGCTTTGACGAAGTTTATCTAAATCTTTTTGTTTGCTTTTTAAAAGAATTGAAATATCGTCAAGCTTGGCAACGATTTGTTCTTTTTCTTGATTTAGTAGCGAATTTGAAAACTTGTTTTGTTGAATTTGATTTTTTAATTCATTTATTTTGTTAAATAAAGTTAAAAGTTCGCTTTCACCACTTGAAGATGTATCAATTGAATCATCTAAAAACACTTGGTATTGTTTTAGTTCATTTTCAGTAGCGCTTATGCTTTCATTTTCAGATGAAAGCTCTAATTTTTTAACGCTAATTAAATTACTAATATTTTGAATTTGAGTTTTGAGTTTTTCAAATTTAGATTCATAAACATTTAAGCTAGGAAGAGCTTTGTTTAAAAACTCTTCGCTTTTTCTAATTTTTTCATCAATGTTAAGTAAATTTGAAACTTGTTTTTTTTCTCCACCGACAATTATTCCACCAGGACGAATTAAATCACCGTCTTTGGTTACCACCATATATTTTTGTTCTACTAATTTTGAAATTTCATTAGCTTTATCAATATCGGTAGCAAGAATTACATTACCAAGTAAAAAGTCTCTTAAAACTTCAAGTTGTGGATGACATTCAACAGCTTCATTAGCCGCACATAAAAATCCATTATAACTTTGAAGACCGTAGTATAAATCTTGGCGAATGCTTTTTGCTCTAAGGCTAGATAGCGGCATAAATACAGCTCTACCAGCTGAGTTATTTTTTAAAAATCTAACAGCTTCTTTTGCAGTTTTATCGTCTTTAACAACGATATTTTGCATGCTAGGAGATAGAATTGTATCAATGGCGTGAATATATTCGTTTTTGATTTTAAATAATTCAGAAACAAGGCCAACGTAACCATTAAAAATGTTTCTATTTTGAACAATGGTTCTAACACCTTTTTGTAGCGATGAATTACTTTCTTTTTCACGCTTTGCAAAATCTAGTCCCGCTTTAGCATTTGAGACTGCATTTTTAACTTCACGAAGTTGAGTTTCAAGCATTAAGGCCTGTGATTCAAGCTGAGATTTTTCGCTGTTTAAATCATCTAATTCAAATTTAGTTTTTTGGGTTTTATTAAGCAGAAAATCAAGTTTAGATTTAATTTCTTTAGCTTTAGATAAATTAGCGCTTTTGATTTCTTCTTGAGAAACATTTAGCTTCCCAGAAGCAGCTAAGGACCTTTCTTGATCTTTTTGATTATAGGTTTTTTCAAATTTATGTAAAAGATCAATATCGGTTGCAATTTGATTTGCAAGGCTTTGAAGCTTTTCAGTTTTATCTCTTAAATCAAGTTTTAATTCAGCTTCAGAAGCGTTTAGTTTTTCGATTTCGTTTTCTAGCGTAAATACAACATCGCTTGATGAATTTATTTCATTAACATAAACTTCATTTTCGCTTTGAAGCCTACCAATTTCATGCGCTAAATATGAAATTTCTACTTCTTTTAGTTTTGCTTTTTTGTCTTTAAATTCAAGTGCTTTTTTAGCAGCTTCTTCTAGGTAATTTAAATCTTTTTCGTAGTGTGATATTGAAATTTGTGTTTTTTCAAGCTCTACTATTGTTTTTAAAAGACGTCTTTCTGATTCTTCTTTTTGATATTTAATTTTTGAAATACCAGCAGCTTCTTCAAAAATACCTCTACGATTTTCTTCGCTAGATTGAGCTATTTCTGAAACTTTACCTTGAGAAATAATGGCAAGAGATGACTTGCCAATTCCGGTTTCCATGGCAAGTTGCTTAATTGTTTTATGAAGTGTTGGCTCACCGTTTAAATAGTATTCATTTACGTTTTTAGCACGAGTTATTTTTCTGGTTATTGTTATGTAGTCTCTATCTATTGATGAAAATCTATCTTTATTATCAAAAGTCAAAGTAACATAAGCAAAATCCATAGCTTTTGCAGTTTTTGATCCTGAAAAAATAACATCACTCATGTTATTTCCACGAAGTTCTTTTGAGGATTGTTCTCCTAAAACTCATTTAATAGCGTCGTTTATATTACTCTTACCTGAACCGTTTGGTCCAACGATTGCAATCACGCCTCCGTCGAATTTTAGCGAAATAGGATCTGCAAACGATTTAAATCCGTGAGCTTCAATTTTAATTAACTTCATTTAACTCCTAAGTTTTAAGCTTTGATAAAGCATTGGCAGCTGCATTTTTCTCTGCGTCTTTTTTTGACAAACCAACACCGATTCCATAAATTTTATTAAGATGTCAAGCTTTTGATTCAAAAGATCTTTTATTTGGTATCTCTATAGTTTCATATTTTACAGTTTCAGCAGAAATTGTTTGAAAATATTCTTGAAGTTCTGATTTTGGATCTTTATTTGGTTTATTCTGAGCTTTATTGGCGATTTCATAAAAATGACTTTTTATAAAATCTTTAGCGCTTTGCATTCCTTGATCAAGGTAAATGGCCGCAATTAATGCCTCTACTACATCAGATAAAACATTTGATGATGATAAAACTTCATTACGGGCTTTTTTAGGGCCGGTTTTAATGATTTGCTCCACTTTTAGCTTTTGGGCAATTTTAAATAAAGCCAGTTTATCAACTAGCTTTGATCTAAGTCTTGAAAGCTCGCCAGGCTCTAGAGATGAAAATTCTCTAACGCAGTAATCACTAATTAGAAAACCAACCAAAGAATCACCTAAAAATTCTAAACGTTCATAGTCTTTAGAATTTTTATTTACCTTTGAATAAGTTTTATGAGTAGTAGCTTCAATGAAAAGGTCAATGTTTTTATATTCAATATTATTTTTCTGAAGAAAAGCTTTTAATTCTTCAATAGAAGGCTGATTGTCTTTTTCCATGTTTAATTTTCTTTTAAAGTTTTTCTAATTACATCTAAAAAATTAGATTTATATCCATTTTTTAGCTCTTCTAAAGCATATAAATATGAAACTTTATCACTAGCTCCATGAGTTTTAATAGCTAAAGTATTAATTCCAAAAACTCAAGCAGCTCCTACTTTTTTATAATCTAATACTTTAGAAATATTTTCAAAAGCAGGTTTTAGAAGGAGTGCTCCTAGCTTAGCTCTAAATGATTTTGAAATTCCATCTTTTAAAAGATGCTTGAAAGTATTAAAAGCTCCTTCGTAGCTTTTAAGAACTAAATTACCACCATAACCATCAATTAAAGCAATTTGATAATTGCCATATAAAACTTCTCTTGTTTCGCTAAATCCGATGTAATTTAAACTATCATCTTTAGAAATAAGTTTAGCGGCCTCTAGGAGGAACTCAGGGCCTTTATAAGCTTCGCTACCTATGTTTAATATAGTAACTTTAGGATCGCTAAAGTTAAACATTTTTTGATAAAAAACTTTAGCAATTAAAGCTCATTGATATAAATATTCTGGTTTAACTTCAGTATTTGATCCTACGTCTAAAATCAGAAGCTTTTGTCCGTTTATAGTATTAGCCACTGGCATAAAAGTAGGACGAGATAAATTAGGAATTCTTCCAACTGTTAAAGTAAGTCCGGCAACGTATGATGCTGAATCTCCACTTGATAAAATAGCGTCTGCTTTAGAGTTTTTAACCATGTCAATGGCTTCATTCATTGAGGTAGGCATTTTGAGATTTTCTCTAATGTTTTTAGGAGTGGCTACCTTTAAATTATTTTCAATTAAAAATAAATTTTCAAGATTTTCGTTTTGCTTTAAAAGTGAAATTTCACCAATTAAAGTAATTTTGTCATTTGGGTTTTTAAGACAAAATTCATAAGCGGCATTATAGCCTGCTTGTGGTCCTTTATCGTTTCCGTTAATGTCAAAGACTATATGCATTATTCAACTCCTATTAAAAAGTAGTAATTAGGTTGATTTCCTTCAAAGATTTCAACTTCAATATCTCATTGGCTTTTAATAAAAGCTTCAATTTTTTGTGCATCTTGAAATGATGAATTTTCACCGTAGTAAATCGAAACTACTTCATGTTGAGCAGTTACCATTTTTTTGATTAATTTTTTAATTACTGTAAAGTCATCTTTATGTGATGAAATAATGCTTCCATCTTTAACTGCAATAAAATCATTTTCTTTGATTTTAATGCCATTAATTTCTGTAGTTCTAACTGCTTTAGTAACGCTTCCTGACACCACCGATTTAATGCTATCTAGCATCATTTCTTCGTTATCTTCAGGAGAAAGCTCAGCGTTAAAATTAAGCGCAGCAGAAATTCCTTGAACCTGTGTTTTAGAAGGAATAATAATTACGTTTTTGTTTTTAATCATTTGTGCTGCTTGTTGAGCGGCAAGAATAATATTTGAATTATTAGGAAGCACAAAAACGTTTTTAGCGTTAACCTCGTTAATGGCTGCAATAATATCGCTAGCTGATGGGTTTTGAGTATTTCCTCCTTCTACGATATTATGGCATCCGTATTCTTTCATTTTCTTAATAATTCCAGAACCAAAGTTGCATGATACAAGCCCGCATAATTCTTCTTCGCTAGATTTGCTTGCCGCGAAATTACTTTGCGCAGATTGCGCAGTTTTTTTGCTCTCTTTAGCTTGAAGAGACATGTTCTCTGATTTTATTTTAATTAATTCGCCATACTTATGGCAATAACTTATTAAAGAACCAGGTTTTTCAGTGTGGCCATGTATTTTTAATAAATTATCATCTTGTATTAAAACAAGAGAAGCTGCCATTTTTTCAACTTTATTTTGAAACTTTTCTTTTTTGAAATTTTCAGGATCATTTAAGTCAATAAGTAGCTCTGTGCAGTATCCAAATTCACCGTCATAGATTTCTAGATCAGATATGAAATTATTAACTGATTTTTCTTCTGTTTCAGAAAGCTCTATCGGAAAGCCTTCAAGATATGAAAGCATTCCAACAAAAATTAAATATAACCCTTCAGCACCTGAGTCATTAACCCCAACTTCGCGAAGAATTTTTAATTTATTAGGAGTTTCATCAGTACTTTTTCTAGCTAGTGATACCACCGCTTTAAAGAAATCTAATATCGATTCGCTACCGTTGATATTTTTTTCTAGGCCTTCTGAAACTTCTCTAATTACAGTTAATATAGTTCCTTCAACTGGAGAAAATACGGCCTTGAAAGCTCTAGTTTTAGCAGCTACAAAAACGTCAACAAGTTCTAGCGAAGATACTTTCTCTTTATTTTGGCAACCTAAAGAAAAACCTTTAAAAATTTGACTTAATATAACTCCAGAATTTCCTCTAGCAGCATATATCATTGAATGTGATATCTCTTGCGCAACTTCAGAAATGCTTGGATTTGGATTTTGCGCTAAAAGCTTTTCTAAATTATCAACGCATGAAAAAATAGTCGAAGCCATATTGCTTCCGGTATCGCCATCGGGCACTGGAAAAACATTAAGCGCGTCGATTTCGTTTTTTTTGTTCTTTAAAGAATTAGCTCCAGAAATAACCGCTTTAGCTAGGTCATAACCATTTAAAAAATTATTCATAAATAACTCCACTTACAAAAAGTGAAATTTCCTTTATCTTATATTTACTTGACTTAAATTTAAAGTGAAGACTTTGTGAAACTTCTTGCACCAAACTTGATACATTAACTCCAAGTAAAATATCAATATCAACATAAAAAGAAAGATATTCATTTTCTTTTTTAACGTTGATTCTATCGAGTAATGGCGCTGATTTATCACCGCCATTTATATTGTTTATATTTACAATTCCTGGAATTGTTGAAATTACTTCAAAAAAGATTTGTTTAATTTTAGTAAGTTCCATAAGGCCTTTAAGGTTAGTAATTATATATAAAGAATTTTAAAAGAAAATCAATTTAATATTTTTATGAAAAATTAAATAAAAATCTCATATTGTTTTCTTTTGTTTTTATTATATAATTTATTAATTGCAAAATTAAATAATTTTTTATAGGAATTAATTGTCTGATTTTACTACTGGAATAGTTTTAAAAATAAAAAAGCATTCCGAAAATGAATTTATAGTTTATTTTTTATGCGCAAAAGGTGTATTAAAACTTTTTGCAATGGGACTAGAAAAGCCTACATCAAAAAATAAAACTAATTTAGTAATAGGCGCTATTGTTGAAATTGAATATTTCAAAGCTAGGCTTAAAAATAAAATTGGAAGACTTAAAACTGTAAAAACATTATTATTCCCTGTTTATAATTTTAAATCTTTAGAAGAATATTTTGAGTTTCAAAAATTAATTAAATTATTTTTAACAATTAATTTTGAAAATAATTTTCTAAGCGTATATAAATTCATGCTTGAAAAGCTTAAATATATTAACTACGAATATGCAATGACTTATTTTTATGGTCAGCTGCTTATAAACTATGGAGTTTGCCCGAATTTTAAATCATGCGCGATATGCATGCAAGAAAGCAATTTGGTTTCTTTTAATTTAGAAGAAGGTGGATTTTTTTGCAATAAGCACTCAGATGGAATAGAAATATTAAATGTCGAAGTTTTAAATTTAATATATCTCTCATATAACAACTTTATTTTATATGTGCAAAAAACCAATAAATATGTAAATGATTTTTTGCAAAATAAATATAAAGAAGTTCTGCAAAACGCAGGTTTTGCAATATATTAAAAAATTTTAAAAATATTTGCATTGAAATTTTTATTTGTGCTATAATTCTAAAACACGCGGCTATTTCTAGCTAGCGAAAATGTTCTTTCAAAACTAAATACAATACAAGATACACAACGTCAATTTTGAGAGTTTGATCCTGGCTCAGGATGAACGCTGGCTGTGTGCCTAATACATGCATGTCGAGCGGAATTTAGCAATAAATTTAGCGGCGAATGGGTGAGTAACACGTACTTAACGTACCTTTTAGACTGGAATAACGGTGAGAAATTATCGCTAATGCCGGATATATAAAAAAATCGCATGATTTTTTTAAGAAAGAAGCGCTTGCTTCACTAAGAGATCGGGGTGCGGAACATTAGCTAGTTGGTAGGGTAATGGCCTACCAAGGCAATTATGTTTAGCGGGGTTGAGAGACTGAACCGCCACACTGGGACTGAGATACGGCCCAGACTCCTACGGGAGGCAGCAGTAGGGAATTTTCCACAATGGGCGAAAGCCTGATGGAGCAACACAGCGTGTAGGATGAAGGCCTTCGGGTTGTAAACTACTGTTATATGGGAAGAAAAACTAGTATAGGAAATGATATTAGCTTGACGGTACCATGTCAGAAAGCAACGGCTAACTATGTGCCAGCAGCCGCGGTAATACATAGGTTGCAAGCGTTATCCGGAATTATTGGGCGTAAAGCGTCTGTAGGTTGTTTGTTAAGTCTGGTGTTAAAACTTGGAGCTCAACTCCAAATTGCATTGGATACTGGCAGACTAGAATTGTTTAGAGGTTAGCGGAATTCCTTGTGAAGCGGTGGAATGCGTAGATATAAGGAAGAACACCAACATGGCGAAGGCAGCTAACTGGGAACATATTGACACTGAGAGACGAAAGCGTGGGGAGCAAACAGGATTAGATACCCTGGTAGTCCACGCTGTAAACGATGATGACTAGTTGATAGAAACCATCGACGCAGCTAACGCATTAAGTCATCCGCCTGAGTAGTATGCTCGCAAGAGTGAAACTTAAAGGAATTGACGGGGATCCGCACAAGCGGTGGAGCATGTGGTTTAATTTGAAGATACGCGTAGAACCTTACCCACTCTTGACATCTTCTGCAAAGCTATAGAGATATAGTGGAGGTTAACAGAATGACAGATGGTGCATGGTTGTCGTCAGCTCGTGTCGTGAGATGTTCGGTTAAGTCCTGCAACGAGCGCAACCCTTGTCCTTAGTTACTTTATCTAAGGAGACTGCCCGAGTAATTGGGAGGAAGGTGGGGACGACGTCAAATCATCATGCCTCTTACGAGTGGGGCAACACACGTGCTACAATGGACGATACAAAGAGAAGCAAAATAGTGATATCAAGCAAATCTCAAAAAATCGTTCTCAGTTCGGATTGTAGTCTGCAACTCGACTACATGAAGTCGGAATCGCTAGTAATCGTAGATCAGCTACGCTACGGTGAATACGTTCTCGGGTCTTGTACACACCGCCCGTCACACCATGGGAGCTGGTAATGCCCGAAGTCGGTTTGTTAACTTCGGAGACGACTGCCTAAGGCAGGACCGGTGACTGGGGTGAAGTCGTAACAAGGTATCCCTACGAGAACGTGGGGATGGATTACCTCCTTTCTTACGGAGTACATTATTTTTACAAAAGGCATTTTTTATTAACTGAAAGCTTTTAGATTTTTCTAAAAGCGGTTGTGTATCGCTTTTTTTGCCTTGGGCTATTGTATTTAGTTTTGAGAGAACAACCTCTCTTAAAATTGTTCTTTGAAAACTAAATAGTAATAAAGATATTACAACGACATCAAAAATATAAATTAATTAAGGTTAATTTGTTTTGATACCGAGTTTAAATTATTGAATAATAATTTATTAAAATGTCTTTGAATACATCATAACAACATAACAATAGGACATATTGATACTAACTTTTAAAAAAGTAAGAGTGTGTAGTGGATGCCTTGGGTCTTAAAGTCGATGAAGGACGTGATTACCTGCGATAAGCCTCGTTGAGCTGGATATAAGCTACAAAACGGGGATTTCCGAATGGGGGAACCTAATTAGATTCAAATCTAATTGATTTATAGTGAATTCATAGCTATAAATGCGAGACACGTTGCGAACTGAAACATCTTAGTAGCAACAGGAAAAGAAAATAAATAATGATTCCATTAGTAGCGGCGAGCGAAACTGGAAGAGCCCAAACCAATTTATTGGGGTTGTAGGACAGCCTATATAAAGTTACAAAACTGTATTATAGTAGAATAAACTGGAAAGTTTAAGCATAGAAGGTGAAACTCCTGTATACGAAATAATATAGACTTTTGGCTGTATCCTGAGTAGGGCGGGGCACGTGAAACCCTGTCTGAATCCGCCAGGACCATCTGGCAAGGCTAAATACTAATAAGACACCGATAGTGAACTAGTACCGTGAGGGAAAGGTGAAAAGAACCCCGAGAGGGGAGTGAAATAGATTCTGAAACTACATACTTACAATTAGTCAGAGCCCGTTAATGGGTGATGGCGTACATCTTGCAGTATGGACCGGCGAGTTATGTTAACATGCGAGGTTAAGTGGATAAAAACGGAGCCGTAGAGAAATCGAGTCTGAAATGGGCGCTATAAGTATGTTGACATATACCCGAAACCATGTGATCTATTCATGAGCAGGCTGAAGCTTAGCTAACCCTAAGTGGAGGGCCGAACCGTAGTACGCTGAAAAGTGCCCGGATGACTTGTGAATAGCGGAGAAATTCCAATCGAACTTGGAGATAGCTGGTTCTCCTCGAAATAGCTTTAGGGCTAGCGTGTGATGTTAACCTATGGAGGTAGAGCACTAAATATGGAATGGCCGCGCCTAGCGGTACTGACTATAATTAAACTCCGAATGCCATAGCGAATTATCATGCAGTCGGAACCGGGGTGCTAACGTCCCGGCTCGCGAGGGAAACAACCCAGATCGTCAGCTAAGGTCCCAAAATTGTGTTAAGTCAGAAAGGTTGTGAGATTTCATAAACAACTAGGAGGTTGGCTTAGAAGCAGCCACCCTTTAAAGAGTGCGTAATAGCTCACTAGTCAAGAGATCTTGCGCCGATAATGTAACGGGAGTAAAACACAATACCGAAGCTACGGGTACATTTGTACGTTAGAGGAGCGTTCTAAAAGCATTGAAGCTAAATCGTGAGAATTAGTGGAGCTTTTAGAAGTGAGAATGCCGGTATGAGTAACGATTCGCGGTTAGAATCCGCGACGCCTATTGGGAAAGGTTTCCTGGGCAAGGTTCGTCCACCCAGGGTTAGTCAGGACCTAAGAAGAGGCTGAAGAGCATATTCGATGGACAACAGGTTAATATTCCTGTACTGATTATAAATAGTGATGGAGTGACGGAGAAGGATAAAACAGCCTATTATTGGATTTAGGTTAAAGTAAAAACTGGTGAATATAGTCAAATGCGTATTCTACAACTGGAATTTACGATATAAAGTGCTTGCACGAAACTGTTTGATTTCATGCTTCCTAGAAAAGCTTCTAAACGTTTAAATTTATAGTCACCTGTACCGAGAACGGACACACGTTCCCAAGATGAGTATTCTAAGGCGAGCGAGAAAACTAGTGTTAAGGAACTCTGCAAATTTACCCCGTAAGTTCGCGAAAAGGGGTGCCTATTTTAATAGGCCACAGTAAATTGTGAGGGGCAACTGTTTATCAAAAACACAGCTCTCTGCTAAACCGTAAGGTGATGTATAGGGGGTGAAGCCTGCCCAGTGCCCGAAGGTTAAGTGGATGCGTTAGCAATTGCGAAGCGTTGAAATGAAGCCCGGGTGAACGGCGGCCGTAACTATAACGGTCCTAAGGTAGCGAAATTCCTTGTCGGCTAAATACTGACCTGCACGAAAGGCGCAATGATCTCTCAACTGTCTCAACACTAGACTCGGTGAAATTATGGTCCCAGTGAAAACGCTGGGTACCCGCATCAAGACGAAAAGACCCCATGGAGCTTTACTACAACTTCGTATTGAAATTTGGCCTAACATGTGTAGGATAGGTGGGAGATAATGATACTAAAACGCCAGTTTTAGAGGAATCGACCTTGAAATACCACCCTTGGTATGTTGAATTTCTAACTTGCATCCATTATCTGGATGGAGGACAGTGCGTGGTGGGTAGTTTGACTGGGGCGGTCGCCTCCTAAAGAGTAACGGAGGCGTTCAAAGGTACACTCAATACGGTCAGAAACCGTATGCAGAGCGCAAAGGTAGAAGTGTGCTTGACTGTGAGACTTACAAGTCGAGCAGGTGCGAAAGCAGGACTTAGTGATCCGGCTATACGTTATGGAACGGTAGTCGCTCAACGGATAAAAGTTACCCTGGGGATAACAGGCTTATCTTGCCCAAGAGATCACATCGACGGCAAGGTTTGGCACCTCGATGTCGGCTCATCGCATCCTGGAGCTGGAGTCGGTTCCAAGGGTTTGGCTGTTCGCCAATTAAAGCGGTACGCGAGCTGGGTTCAGAACGTCGTGAGACAGTTCGGTCCCTATCTGATGTGGGCGTTGGAATATTGATGAGAGCTGCTCTTAGTACGAGAGGACCGGAGTGGACGTACCGCTGGTGTTCCAGTTGTTTTGCCAAAAGCATAGCTGGGTAGCTAAGTACGGAAAGGATAACCGCTGAAAGCATCTAAGTGGGAAGCCTCCTTAAAGATAAGTATTCCCTAAAGATTCCTTGTAGACTACGAGGTTGATAGGATGGAAGTGTAAGTGTAGTAATACATTCAGCTGACCATTACTAATAAATCGATAGATTTAAAAGTTATCAGGATGTATTTAAATTCATTTTGATAAATTATTATAATTACTATTTAGTTTTGAAAGAATAATTTTCAAAGCTTTAGCTTCGCTAAAGTTTTTTGTTTTATGTGGCTTTATCAATGATAAATACAAAAAAATAACGGCTAAGCCGCTATTAATTTATAAATTTATAACTTGATCAAATAATGAAACTAAATTCTTTGGCATATTATGCGAAATTATTATCATAGTTTTATCTGATTTTAATAAACTTTTAATTATTTGTTTCTAGTTTTTGCATCGATATTAGCAAAAGATTCATCATAAATTTTAATGTCTTTATTTTCTATATAACTTTTAAGAAGTAAAAGACGCTGTTTTTGTCCTAGTGATAGATCCTTAAATTCTTGGTTTTCATTTCAAAAGTCTATTTGAAACATTTCTAAAAGCATTTTTTTCAAGGTTTCCAAGTTTTGAAAATTCAAAGATATCTTGAACTTTATAATCATGAAAAAGAGTGCTTTCTTCATTTAGAAATGATGTAACAGTATCGGAGTTATATTTATTTTATTATAGAAAATTTCTCCTAAGTAATCATCATTATTTAAATTAACAATTATTTTAGCTAAAGTAGATTTTCCACAATCAGATTCACCTTGAATTAAAACTTTTTGCTTTGGTAGAACTTCTAAATTAAAATCTTTAAATACTTGCATGTGGTCAAAACCTAAAGTTAGATTTTTAACGCTTAGTGATTTAAATTCTTCATTTGGCAGCAACGATTCATATGGAATTTCTTTTAAGAAACTATAAACGTTATTTTTAAATACTTTAAATTGTCCAAGATCTGAAACTATATTAAATAAATACACAATATGATTATTAAATAAATAAGAATGAATTAAGGCCAAAATCACAATTGAAAGCGGTACTACATTATTTAAAGATAATGCAATTGTTGAAAGAATTACAGCTAAATTTAAAACAAAACCAAAAACTGATCCAATATATTCCGTAGAAAAATCTCTATAACTTTGAGATAATAAGTAAAGAGAATTATCAGGATCTTCTTCGCTTTTAAATGTAATTTTTCTATTTAAAATTGCTTTGAATATTGATTTATGGATTAAAAAAGCTATTTTATTTTCAAAAAACACAATTAAATTTTTTGTAAACAAAAGTCAAAATAACAGATAAAAATAAAACTAAAAAGTAAAAGCAAATATCTTTGTTTTCTAAAGATATTTTTTCTTTATTTTCAGATAAGTTATCAATTAAATGCGCATAAAATCTAACAGCTAAAAAGTCAAATGTAAAAATAAAACAAGAAAACAAAACAAATATAAAAATGTATTTTTTGAATATTTTAAATAATGCAAACGAACCTTCTTTGAAATTGTATTTTAAAGATTATAGCCTAATATATATATATATATATAATGAAAAAGCTAGCAATTGATGCTAGCTTCTATTATTTTGTGAATAATTTGTAAATTATTTAACGATTTTTGTAACTGATCCGGCACCAACAGTTCTTCCACCTTCACGGATAGAGAATTTGGTTCCTTCTTCAACAGCGATTGGTGAAATTAATTTAACTTTTAAGTTAACGTTTTCACCTGGCATAACCATTTCACGTCCAGCTTCGAATTCAACTCCACCTGTAACGTCTGTTGTACGGAAGTAGAATTGAGGTTTATAGTTTTTAAAGAATGGTGTGTGACGTCCACCTTCTTCTTTTTTAAGAACATAAATTGCAGCTTCGAATTCTGTGTGAGGAACGATTGATCCTGGTTTTGCAAGAACTTGTCCACGTTCTACGTCATCACGGTTAACTCCACGAAGAAGCAATCCAGCGTTATCTCCAGCTAGAGCTTCTTTTAGGTTTTTTCTAAACATTTCGATTCCTGTAACAACAGTTTTCTTGGTAGGTTTTAGACCAACAATTTCAACTTCTTCGTTAAGTGTTAATCTTCCACGTTCTACACGTCCTGTAGCAACAGTTCCACGTCCTGTAATTGTGAAAACGTCTTCAACAGCCATTAAGAATGGTTTGTCTAGTTCTTTAACTGGGTTTTCAATGTATGTGTCAACAGCATTCATTAATTCCATAATTTTGTCTTCATATACTGCGTCACCTTCAAGTGCTTTAAGAGCTGATCCTCTAACGATAGGAGCGTTGTCTCCGTCAAATCCGTATTCTGATAATAGATCACGAATTTCCATTTCAACAAGCCCAATCATTTCTTCGTCATCAACCATGTCACATTTGTTTAGGAAAACCACCATTCTTGGAACACCAACTTGTTTTGAAAGAAGAATGTGTTCACGAGTTTGAGGCATAGGCCCATCTGTTGCAGCAACAACAAGAATAGCACCATCCATTTGTGCAGCCCCTGTAATCATGTTTTTAACGTAGTCAGCGTGACCTGGACAGTCAACGTGAGCATAGTGACGTTTTTCTGTTTGGTACTCAATGTGTGAAGTATTAATGGTTATACCACGAGCTTTTTCTTCAGGTGCATTATCAATAGAAGCATAATCACGAGCTTCTGATAATCCCTTTTTAGATAAAACAGTTGCAATAGCAGCTGTAAGAGTGGTTTTACCGTGGTCAACGTGTCCAATGGTTCCAACGTTAACGTGTTCTTTTGAACGGTCAAAATCTAATTTTGCCATTTTAATCCTTTCTTTTTAAAAATTAATTTAAATTGAATTTAATGTATTTATGTATTTATAAAATTTAAGTTTTAGCGCTAAAACCAACCAAATGCTTAGCCTTTCAACTAAGTCCTGTCCATAAAAAGTTTTACAAAAATGTGCGCCAAAATAGCATTATTAATTATATTAAATTTTTCAAAAATAATTTACTTTTTAAATTGCTCTAAAAACCTTGCAAGCCCTGCATTTTCATAAGTATAAGGAAGCACTTCATCGGCAACTTTTTTAAAGGCATCTGAAGCGTTAGCAAAGGCGATAGTTTTTCCTAAAACACCAACACAAGATGCATCATTCATGGCATCTCCTAAATGAATAGCACGAGTTACATCAATATTTTTATGTTCGCAGAAAATTTTATTTCCACTTGCCTTAGAAACACCTTTAGCAGAAATTTCTAAAATATTATTTTTATTTCCAGATTCTGTAATAGTTACAAAATTTCCAAATTTTTCTTCTAAATGTTTGCGAATTTTAAAAAGCTTTTCTTTTCTTAAATCAAAGACAATAAATTTAAAAATAGTGCTTTCTCTATCGAATTCATCGTATTTTTTAAGGCTATCAAATCTAAGAAGTTTAAGAACAAATCTAAGTGATTTTCAAGCAAAATAACTTTGGTTTTTAAAATCAGAATTTAAAACCATAACTGATTTAAATTTTGCAATTTCATCAAATATTTCAATAGCAATTTCTTGTGGTATTTCTTTTAAAAAAACTTCCTCGTTATCAACTACAACTTTAGCTCCATTTCAAAGCACATAGCTATTTAAATTAACTGAATCTATTATTTCTTTGGTAGCGCTAGTGAAGCCTCTACCAGTTGAAATAACAATAGGAATTTCTTTATTTATTTCTATTATTGCTTTTCTATTTTTTTCTGAAAAAACAGATTTATTATTAACTCTAGCATCTAAAGATGTATGATCTAAATCGATAAAAATCGCACTTGGTTTAAACATAAACTATATTATAATAAATAATAAATTTTACGGTTATGGATAATAAAAATTTAACAGTTAAAAAAAGCTTTCAATATAATGAAAATGAAAGCTTTAATTACTTATATAAAGTTTCATCAAGGATGAAATATTTATATTATAAAACTAGAATTTTTAATCGTAATTTGGAAGTTATTTCAGCTGTTAATGACTTTGATGAAAAGTATTTAAAGAAAAAAGAAATACTTAAATTTTTTGAAAAATATTACAAATATTTACATAAATCATTTTATGTCGATAACAAAAACAATTTAATAAAAAATAATTACTTTTATTTATTTGGAATTAAATATTTTTATCAAATTCAAAACGTTAATAAAAAAAGCTTTATCTTTATTTTTAAAAATGAAAATGATTTAAATTATTACAAAGTAATAAACGCAAAAAACAATATTCAAAAAGCAATAGATAAATTTTTAGAAGATGAACTTTTAAAATTATTAAAAGAAAAACTTCTACCTAAAGCTTTTGAAAAATTAAACGCTCCTATTGCGTTAAACAAAATAAAACTAGAAATTAAAACTAAAATTTCAGCTTGAGGAATTAATTCGCAAAATAAAACAAAAAACATATATAAACTAATTTTTAATTTAGATTTATATATGTTTCCAGAAGAAGTTATTTATGCAATTGTAGTACATGAAGTTTGTCATTATTTTCAAAGAAATCATTCAAGAGATTTTTATAAATTAGTAACTAAAGAAGTCCCTAATTATTTTTCGCTTCTTAAAGTAACTTATACATATGATTTTGATTAATCATAAGTTACTCCACTTAGATTTTGAACAAAATTAATAAATTTAATATAAGCTTTGTTTAAATCTAAGTTTTTTTCTTTTAAATAAAAATTATGCATTCTTGCATATTCTTCAAAATTTGCAAGAATTTCTTCTTCGCTATAGCATGGTTTTAAATTTAAATCAGTTAAAACATTTGGATAGTATTTAGAAAGAAGTCTAAAAAGTTGACTTGCTAAAAACTTAGAACTAAAAATTTCATTTCTAATTGAATTAATTGCAATAAGCTTGATTGCGATTTCTTGGTCTTTAAATTTAGGAAGTAAAATTCCAGGAGTATCTAAAAAGAAATAATTATCTTTTGTAGTTCATTTATTGGCTTTAGTAACTCCAGGCATATTAGCTACTTTTAAACTATTTTTTGAACTTAAAAAATTAATAAGAGTTGATTTTCCAGAGTTAGGAATCCCAACTACAAAGGCTTTAATTCTAGTTTGTAGCAAACCTTTTTCTTTATCTTTTTTAATTTTATCTTTAAAGATTTCATTTATTTTATTGAAGATAATTTTTTTGCTTGATTGTTTTCTTAAACTAACTCAAAGCAAATTTTTATCTTTATAAAAATTATTAATTTGATCTTTTTTGGCTTTATCCATTAAATCTGATTTGTTAATGATATATAGCCTTGGTTTTTGTGGTGAAATTAAATCAAAATCAGAATTATAAGAACTAATAGGACACCTTGCATCTAAAACGATAATAAATAAATTAGCAAGTGAAGCTAGTTCTTTTAATTCTTTAAAAGACTTAGCCATATGCCCTGGATATCAGTTAATTAAATTCTGAATTTCTTTATCTGTTGAAATTAATTTCATAATTTATTATTTTACTCTTTAGTATAATTAATTAGTTATTTTATATTGGAGATAATTTATGTCATTAAAAGCTGGAATTGTAGGACTACCTAATGTTGGGAAGTCTACTTTATTTAAAGCCCTAACAAAAAAACAAGTTGAATCAAGCAACTATGCTTTTACTACAATTGAACCTAATATTTCTACAGTTTCAGTTGTAGATAAAAGATTAAATGAAATAGCTAAAATTATCAAGCCAAATAAAATCGTTTATGCAACTTTTGATTTTGTCGATATTGCAGGTCTTGTTAAAGGAGCTTCTAAAGGAGAAGGTCTTGGTAATAAGTTTTTAAGCAATATTCGTGAAGTTGATGCAATTATACACGTGGTTAGATGTTTTGAAGATAAAAATATTTTGCACGTGTCAAATTCAATAGATCCAATTAGAGATAAAGAAGATATTAATTTAGAGCTTCTGCTTGCTGATTTAGAAACTGTTAATAATATTTTAAATAGAGTTGAAAAGAAAGCTAAAGCAAGAGATAAATTTGCCCTTCTAGAAAAATCTATCTCACAGAGAATTAAAAAAGCGCTAGAGGAAAATATTCCAGCAAGAGAGCTAGATTTTAGCGATGAAGAAAAAAAGATAATTAATGGTTATCATCTTTTAAGCTTTAAACCAATTTTATATGTAGCTAATGTAAAACCAGAACAACTTCAAAATATTAATAGTGATGAAATTTTTAACAAATTTAAATCATCTTTAAAAGAGTACGAAAAAGTTGTTCCAATTTGCGCGCAAATTGAATCAGAATTAATTGATTTAAGCGATGAAGAAAAATTAGAAATGCTAGCACTATACAACATCAGCGAAAGCGGAATCGAATCACTAACTAAAAAAGCTTTTTCACTTTTACAGCTTGAAACTTATTTTACTGCTGGAGTAGTTGAAGTTAGAGCTTGAGTTTATTTAAAAAATTCACTAGCACCTAAATGCGCTGGAATTATTCACAGCGACTTCGAGAAAAAATTCATTAAAGCTGAAGTAATTTCATATAAAGACTTTATTGAACATGGCGGTGAAGCTAACGCTAGAAGCGCTGGAAAATTAAGACTTGAAGGTAAAAGTTACGTAATGCAAGATGGCGATATTTGTAACTTTAAGTTTGGTAAATAATTTTTTATTTTGGGAGTTTAGTACAATGGCAGTATATCGGTCTCCAAAACCGATGATAAGGGTTCGATTCCTTTAACTCCCGCCATTATAAAGTTATGTTTATTTTATAAAGAGCATATATCTTTGTGCTTTTTGTAAAATAATAATAATAATAATAACTAACAATATTTTAAATTAAGGATTTTATGAAATTAAAATGACTAAAAAAGTTAATAGTACCAACTAGTTTGGTAACTTTAACAACAGCAATAGCTATATCTTGTGGAGCTCCCGTCGCAGATGATAAAAAAGATGGAGAAAAAAAACAAGGACAGCAAGATAATCCAAAAGCTCCTACAAATCCTAGTAGTTCGCTTGTAGATCAAAAAGCATTTGATGCTTATGTTAAAGAACACAATTCTCTTATTTATAATCCTGCCGAAAAAGGATCAGATAAAGATAATTACCCAACCAACTTTGACGCGCTAAAAGCTATCGCTGATAGATCTTTTAGCTTATATGTTGGAATGCCAAATCCGCAAGCTAGCTACGTTGGAACTATGTGACTTCTTGACTATCAAAAAGTAAGTGACACTCAATATAAAATGTTTTTTGGAACAAACTTCCACGTTGCTGCTGGAATAGTAACTGCACAAAATGTTAACGAAAACGTTGCACAAAATGATGTTGCAGCAGAAAATCGTCCAATTGGATTTACCATTAGAGCAGCAGTTGGGACTAATCCAAATGATAGAAATGCAACTACTGGAAGAAACTATTATGAAACTTCAGTTTTATCTGAAACAAATAAATTCAAAGTATTTTGACATGCACGTAACTTTGTAAAAAGATCTGAAGAATTAAATCAAGTAATTGCGCCTGATAAAGATTTATATACTGACTTTTCAGTACTTGAGTGAGACGTTGACTTTAACGATATTCAAAATAATCCAAACTTCTTTTTCAATCCTAACTTAAGAGCAGAAATATCTACAAGTACTAATGGCTCAAATACAGTTGTGCAAACTGTATCAGACGAAGTAGCTGCAAAAAGAAAAGCAAATAATGATCGCTTTATTGAAAAACTTAAAAATGCAGTAGCAGCAGTTGATAATCAAATTGCTTTAGGCAAAAAAACAACGCTATACAACCACCTTGCAGGTACTCCATTTAACTTTGACTTTTCAACATCATTAAATGTTAAAGATAAATACGAAGCAACTAATTTAATTTACAAAAGACCTACAACTCCAGAGCAACTGCAAAGTTTTGCTTCATCGCTAACTCAACAAGAAAAAGATTTCTTAGAAACTAAATATGTAGATACTCCTAGATGAGTAAATCTATATGGATTTCCATTAATTCAACAAAATGAAGGATTTGGAATTTACGCTTCAATTTGACAAGAAGCAGGTGAGCCAAATAAACTTCAAGAAAAAGGATGAGATGTATATCCTAAGTTCCAAAGCTTATTTAGATTCGATAGAACTCAACTTGGAAAAGAATCAGCAATTACTCTTCAAGATGGTAGAAAAATAATTCAAGCAAGCTTTAACAATAAAACTTTATATTTCTATGGATATCAATATAAAGTTACAACTCCAGTTGATGTCAGCGGTGGTGTATCAGGAGCGTTAGTTACTGATACACAAGGGCTTTCATTAGGAATTTTTAACTCAAAGGATAATTCATTTGTAACAGCTAGCGATAGTGAGCGTCCTGAATTAGGTGAATGAAGAATATTTAACATCTTTGTAATTCCATTTACTCAAATGGAAAAAATCGGAAGAGTTGAAGCTTATAACTTAATCGATGGAACCGATAAAACTAAGTTTCCAAACCAAACTTCTTCATATAGAGATCAACTTCGTTTAGTTTACAATTCAGGATCAACTAAATTCAAAACAGCGCTATTTCCAGAAGGTGCTTAAAAGCAAAAAATAAATAGGCAAAAGGCCTATTTTTTATTTATTTAATTATTGTTGATAAATATCAAGAAGGAAGATAACCACCAGGATTAAACATATTAACTATTACAAAGGTAAATAAAAGAAGAAGTGCAAATAAAATTACAAAATCTAGAAATTTGAATTTTAATTCACGGTATTTTGTTCTTTTACCATATGGATCATATCCTCTAGTTTCCATTGCATTTGATAGATCTTCTGCTTTAGCAAACGATGATACAAAAAGCGGAATAACAAGAGTAGTAAAGGCCGTTGTTTTTTCGTTGAAGTGCCCGTTTTTAAAGTCAATTCCTCTTGATGATTGAGCTTTCATTATTCTTTTAGCTTCATCAAGCATTGTAGGAATAAATCTAAGCGCAATAGTTATTATCATCGCGATAATATGCACTGGAACAAAGACAAATTTTAAAGGTCAAATAATATCTTCAATTGCCTTTGTAAGTAGAACTGGACGAGTTGAATTAGTTAATATAGTTGTGATTAATATCATGATATAAATTCTTCAAAAAATCGCAATTGATTTATTTAGTGAAAGAATTGATATCCCGAAATTATTTTCTTTAAATTTAGTAAATGCTAAAAATAAATCAGCGTGATATTTACTTTCGTGAACATCATTTTCTCTAATAACGTAGATATTAACTAGAAATATAATTCCAGCAATTAACGCAGGAAATCTCATAAGGCTAAGCAGCGGAATTACTTTTTTGTAAGTAAAAATGTAGACAAAAATTATAGGAATTGTAATAACTGCCATGTCAATAAAATGATGAACAAAGAAAATTAAAACAAGATATAAAATTGCTACTACAATTTTTGCTCTAGGATCAAAATTGTAAATAAAACCTTTACCTGGTAAATAACGACCAAATGAATTATTCATTACTTACCTCTTTTTTGTTTTTAGTTTCCATATAATCATTAATTCAAGAAACAAGTTCAGCTTCACTTGTAACTTTCGGAACATTAACGCCTTTAGCTCTTAATTTATTAACAAAGTTTAATAACTTAGGAGGTTGAAGATTATTTTCTTCAAGGAAGGCAATATCATTTAATGTTTCGTAAGGCTGACCGTCTTTTATTATTTTTCCATTTTTTAAAACAATAACTCTTTTAGCCCTTTCAAGCACATGATCTAAATCATGAGTTACATTTATAATTGTTTTTCCGCTTTCATGAAGGTGAGTTAAGATATCTAAAATTTCTTTAACTCCTCAAGGATCTAGCCCTGCGGTGGGCTCGTCGACTACTAAAACGTCAGGTTCCATTGCTAAGATTCCAGCTAGAGCTACTCTTCTTTTTTGTCCTCCTGATAAATCAAAAGGACTTCTTTTTAGATACTCTTCAGGTAGGCCTACTAGCTTGATATATTTTTTAGCTTTTTCTTCGGCTTCTTTAGGATCCATTCCGTATGATACCGGCCCAAAGATAATATCTTCTAAAACAGTAGCTTTAAAAAGTTGATACTCTGCAAATTGAAAAACAACACCAATTCTTTTTCTAATTTGCTTAACTTTTTTAAATTTTCTTACCTTTTTAAGCCCGATTACATCGGTTACTACTACTTCTTTTTTGGTTTTAGTAGCCTTATCAAAAACTTCGTCTTTATAAATTCATTCAACGGTTCCAGTAGTTGGCATTAGAAGCGCATTTAAATGCTCGATTAATGTTGTTTTACCGCTTCCTGTTTGGCCAATAATTCCAACATATTCACCTTGATTAACTTCAAAATCAATTCCATGCAAAGCCTGAAATTCTCATGAAGATTTTAGGTTAAATGTAAATTTAACGTCTTTAAGTTTTATTTGCATATTTGACTTATCAATTCTTCTTCTACGTATGTTGGTTCAATTCCATTTATATGTTTTGAAATCTTATAAATAAATGGAGATGCAATTTTTGCAATTTCTATTATTTTTTCTTCATTTAATATATCTTTAGGAGAACCAGCTGCTACTAATTTACCTTTAGCAAATACAAGCACTGTATCAGCTAAAATAGCTTCATCCATATCGTGAGTTATTGAAATTAAAGTTTTATCTTTATCGTCTTGAATTTGTTTGATTATTTGAATAACTTTGCTTTTTCCTTTCGGATCTAGCATTGAAGTTACTTCGTCAAAGATTATCACTTCAGGATCGAGTGCTAATACCGAAGCGATAGCTACTCTTTGTTTTTGTCCACCACTAAGATATTCAGGTTCTCTTGAAAGGTGTTTTTCCATATCAACTACTTTGGCGTATTCAACTACTTTAGTACGCATTTCATCTCTTGAAATATTTTTATTTTCAAGACCAAATGCAATATCGTCTTCAACAGTTGATCCTATGAATTGATTATCTGGATTTTGGAAAATAATTCCAATTTTTTTTCTTATTTCTTTTAAATTTTCTTTTGAGTATTGAATGCCATCAATAAAAAGCTCACCTTTTTGAGGTTTTAAAAGAGCGACTAGAATTTTAGATAAAGTTGATTTACCAGAACCATTATGTCCTAAAATAGCAACGTATTGTCCTTTTTTGATTTCAAGACTAACATTATTAATTGCTGGATTTTCATCACTAGGCCTATACCTAAAGGTAACATTATTTAGTTTAATCATAGTGGTTGTCCTACTTAAAGTATGTATGTTATATTATAACAATATTTAACTTAAATTAAAAAATGTAAAAAGCGTCATATTGACGCTTCTTTACAAAAACTAATACTTGGTAATTATACATTAGTTATTTACGTTTTGAAACTTTAAAAATAAATAAAATTGTTGCAAAAGTTGCAGCGCCCATCAATGTATAAACTAGCGAAAAAGTTGGACTTATTTCTTGGGTTGCAATTTGAAGTTGTGCGTTGTTTTTAATTCCTGAATTTATGCCACTTGTTAATTGCGATACAAAATCATTTGCCTGCTTTATTGCAGCAGTTTCATTAGGAATAACTGATTTGAAATATTCAAGCACTGACATTTGGCTGGTGGTATTGTCAGCTAAATTTTCTACCATAAATTTTAGGTTGTTATAATCTAAATGATTCATGCTTTCAGTTATAAAATCATGATTAAGCGCTACGTTTCTTAGTAGCAGTCCCGCTTGGGTTTGTGGAATTAATGAAAGCACACCAGCAAGGCCTTTTGGAAGAAATGAAATTGGAAAATATCCACCAATTAAAAATCCCCCAATAGACGAAATCATTCCATTAAGCATCATAAATATAGCGGTTGTTTTTACATATGAAAATATAAAAACAAAAAACATAGAAGATATCACGCAGCTAATTAGCGTAACGCCTAAAATACTGAAAAATATTTTAGGCTGAACTATTATTGAATTTTTAAAAGCTGCAAATAAATAAATATAAATAACACTTAATGTAAATAAAGTAATTAATATATTAAATATTAAGTTAAATACAACATATGAAAGTCTTATTGTTGTAGTTTTAGTTGGAGTTATAAAAAAATCATCTAGGGTTCTAGTTTCTTTATCGTGAACTATATTTTGCGCAAGCTGAGTTGCGGTGGTAAATGCGGTAATTGAAATAAGACCAGATATTAAAGTTGCATTAAATAAAAAGTTTGAAATATTATCGGTAAATTTTTCAGGATAAACAACTGCTTTAACGTTTCTTGGAAGATTTTCAATATTTAAGAAAGCAGTGTTAACGGTTCCTACATTGAAATTTCTTTTAACAAAAAAGAAAAATACAAATAAGGTAATCATAGGCCCTAGAAATAAGAAAAATAATTTTGCTCTATTTCTTAGAAAAAGCTTGATATTTCTTTTAAGTAAATAGTTAAATGTTTCCATTATTTACCCCCTTCTAAATGTTTTTTAGTTGAATTAATAAAAGCTTCTTCCATATCACCTTTAATTAATTCAAAGTTTTTAAGATGGTTTATATTTTTCTTGGTAAATTCAAGCGCTTTTTGATAGCTATCAAATTCAACTTTATATAAATCAGTTTTAAATTCAAAAGCTAAATTATGTTTCTTTAAAAGATAATTTATTTCAAAATCATCTTTAGGCGCTTGAATAAGAATTTTAGCTTTTGTTAGTCTTGTTTTTAAATCACTAGGAGTTCCTTCGTCGAGTTTGACTCCTTTTTTAATTACGATTGCATAATCGCAATTATCAGCTTCTTGCATGTAGTGAGTAGTTAAAATAATAGTTAAACCTTTTTCTTTTTGTAGTTGGCTTAGAATATCTCAAACTAATTTTTTTGATACAGGATCAAGTCCAGTGGTAGGTTCATCTAAAAACAAAATAGAAGGCTTATGTGCTAAAGCCCTAGCGATATCAACCCTTCTTTTTTGTCCACCAGATAAAGTGCCATATTTTTGGTTTACTAAATCTTCAAGCTTGAATTCAGAAATTATTTCACTAACAACTTCTTTTATTTTTTTACCTTTGAAATTGTTTTTATATAAAAGAAGACGCGAATATAAATTCTCATAAACTGTTAGATTGCTATCTAAAATTGAACTTTGGAAAACTATTCCGATATTGTTTCTAATTTTTGTAAAGTCACCTTTTATGTTTTCACCAAAAAGTTCAATTTCACCTGAATCTTTAGATAAAAGGCCCATGATAATATTTAAAGTCGTACTTTTACCAGCTCCATTGATTCCTAAAAATCCATAAAGCTGTTTTTTATAAACTTTAAAACTTAAATTATCTAAGGCTTTATATTTTTTAAATGTTTTAGTTAAGCTTTTAACATTTAAAACAATATCTTTATTTTGCATGTTTCTCCTTATTTATCTAAAAGTGAATTCTCATTCATTTCTTTAGGTTTTGCCATTCCCATGTAATCTAAAACAGTAGGAGCAATGTTGGCTAGTTTTCCTGGTTTTAGTTTTAAAGACTTGTCAGAAGTAACTAGCATTACAGGACTGCTGGTGTGTTTTGTTACAGGTTTGTTGTTTTCATCAAGCATAACTTCAGCGTTACCATGATCTGCTGTAATAAAAACTGTAATTTTATTTTTCTCTGCTCATTTTACAAGCCTTGATAATTGTTTATCTAAAACTTCAAGAGCTACTATTGTTGACTCTAAAACACCAGTGTGGCCTACCATGTCAGGGTTTGCATAATTTAAAATTGTTAAATCAAAATCTTTTGCGTGGCTTATTACTTGCGAGGTAATTTCTTCAGCTGACATTTGAGGAGTATCGGCATATGATTCAACTTTGAGTGAATCAACCATTATTCTTTTTGAATTTTTATATTCAACGTCAACTCCACCATCCATAAAGTATGTAACGTGAGCGTATTTTTGAGTTTCAGCAACTCTTAATTGAGTTTTGTTTGCATCTTCAAAAACTTTACCGATAGGATTATTAACAAGCATTTCCTCGTAGGCAATGTTACATTTAATTCCTTCGTATTTCATCATTGAAACAAAGTCACTTACCTTAACTAGATGCGAAGGTTGATAGTCATATAAACTTGAATTTAAAATAAGATGCGATAATTGCCTGGCTCTATCTGGACGGAAATTAAAAAATATCACTGCGTCATTGTCTTTAAGAAAGTACCTAGAATCAAGAGTAGAATTTTTAGCTGGTTCTAAAAATTCATCCGTTATATTTTGTGAATATTGCAAGTCTAAATACTCTAGTGCTGAAGAAAATTCATTGCCTGATTTCCCTAAAATAGCTTTGTAGGCTTTTTCAGTTCTATCAAACATTTTGTCTCTATCCATTGAATAAAATCTTCCAGAAATAGTTGCGATTTTATATCCATATTTATCAACTAATTCTTGAAGTTTTTCTAAAGATTCTCTAATAGATTTAGGAGCTACGTCTCTACCATCGCCAAAAACGTGAACGGCCACGTTTTCAACTCCGCTATTGTGTGCTTGTTTTAAAATTTCAAATAAATGAGCCTCTAATGAGTGCACTCCACCAGGAGAAAGTAGCCCCATTAAATGAAGGGTTGAATTATTTTCTTTAACTTTATTAAATGCGTTTAAAAAAACTTGATTTTCTTTAAACTTATCATCTTTTAAAGCTTTATTAATTAGAGATAGTCCAGTATAAACTACTCTTCCGGCACCGATATTAAGATGCCCTACTTCTGAATTACCTATCTGTCCATCAGGAAGACCTACATATTCTCCTGATGCCTGAATTAAGGTGTTTGGATATTCAGAAAACAATTTATCAAAAAAAGGAGTGTTGGCCATTTGGAAAGCATTTCCATGAATTTCACTTCTAAGACCTAGTCCATCGATTACAACTAAAATAACTTTTTTCATATTTAATTAAAAGCGTAAAATACGCATATTCTATATATTAACATAATATTAACATATTCTATATATTAAAATTTATTATATCTTTATATTTTATAATATATAAAAAATAAAAATATAAAAAATTTGGTCTTTAATTATTAAGCGCTATAATTAATAAAAATAACAAAGGAGATTTATGGTACACAACACTACAAAAAACAGCCTTCCAGAAAATTTTAATTCTGGATTAAAAGTTTTAGTATTTCATGCTTCATGATGTGGTGCATGTAAAATGCTTTCACCAGTTTTAGATAGACTAGCTCAAGAAGATAGCTACGAAGTATTTAAAGTTAATATTGACGAAGACAAAGCGTTTGCAAAAGAATTAGGAGTGAGCTCTATTCCTAGCGTATTTGTTTACAAAAATGGACAAGTAGTAGCTAACTGAGTTGGTTATCAACCATACGAAGTTATGAAAAAAAATCTTGAGGCTTTAAGATAATTAAAAAAATGCAAAATTGCATTTTTTTAATTATTCAGATTTTAATTCCCTAGTTAAAAGCTTTGAAAGCATTTTGTCGAGGTTTCTATTTTTATAAACTACGTTGTATAGCGCTTCTATAATAGGAAGCTCGATTACTTTTTTAGAAACCACATTTTCGTAGATATCTTTTAAGGCGGTTAGTCCTTCTACTGTCATTGAAGTTTCAAAGGCTTTAATTCCATTTTTTCCAAAATCATATCCGAAGTTAAAGTTGCGGCTGTATCTACTAAATGCAGTAACTATTAAATCCCCTATACCTGTAAGCCCAAGAAGCGTTTCTAGTTTTCCACCGCTATAGAGAGTGTATTTTTTCATTTCGCCAATTCCTCTAGAAATAAGAGCGGCTTTGGTATTAATTCCATAATTTTTAGCGTCTAGTATACCGTTAGCTATCGCTAAAATATTTTTAAAAATAGATCCTATTTCAGCTCCGATTACATCGGTTTGTGAATAAACTCTAAAATAAGAATTAGAAAATAAACTTTGCACGTTTTGAGCCAGCTCTAAATCACGTGATACCGAGCAAACTAAAGTAATGCAATCTTTAATTATTTCTTCAGCATGTGATGGTCCTATCAGTGAGACTACTCCTTTAATTTTAGGATTATCTTCTGTCATTTTTTCTAGCGCGCTATGAAGCGGAAGAGTAGTCCCTGGATAAAAACCTTTAGCTACATTTATAAGAATTACATCGCTATTTAAATTAGTAATTATTTGACTGTAAACTTCATTCATAAATTTTGAAGGTACTGCAAGCAGCACATAATCAGTTTTATCAAGAGCTAGTTTTAAATCACTGGTTGTATTAAACTTTGGAATTTTAGTTTGCTTTGAGAAAAACTTTAAATTCATTCCCATTGATAATTCTTTTAATTCCTTCTGATTAACACCGTAAATTATTACTTCGTGATTATTGTTAAATAAAACTTTACCGCAGGCGCTAGCCATTGCGCCTGATCCTATAATTGTAATTTTTGCCATAAAAACCTTTATTTCTACTTTAATTATATTAATATTTAATAATATTAAATAAGACTTATAAAAGTGTAAAATTTAAAAATGATCTTAACTATAAGAAATTAAGGAGCTAAATGAACTACGAACTAAATCTAAAAAGTCAAGTAGACGCTTTAAAAAGCGTTAAAAAAATTGTTTTAATCGATGGCGATGACCAAAGAGCACTTGACGCAGTTAGAGAACTTAAAGCTCAAAAAAATATTGAAGTTTTACTACTAACTGAAAAGCAAGAAAATTCTAGCGAATTTGAATTTGTAAATATTTTTGCCGACGAGGCAAAAACTAAAAAATATGTAGAGCAATATTTAGAACTTAGAAAAAATAAAGAAACCTTAGAGCAAGCTGAGAAAGCAATGGCAAGCCGTCCATTTCACGCAATGATGATGCTTCATAATAATGAAGTTGATGGAGTGGTCGGGGGACTTAAATTTACCACTGCTGATATATTAAGGGCAGCCTTTAAAGTAATAGGGCCTAAACCTGGAATTAAAACCATTTCTTCAATTATGGTTATGCATAAAGAAGAACAACAAATGGTATTTAGTGATATTTCAGTTAACGTTTCACCAAATGCTCAGCAGCTTTCTGAAATTGCAACCAATGCCGCTGAAGCTGCAGAGCTACTTGGTTTTCCTGATCCTAAAGTTGCATTCTTAAGTTTTTCTACATCAGGAAGCGCTGTTACTGAAGAAAGCAAACTAGTAAAAGAAGCAACTGATTTATTTAATGCATCATATGCTAAAACTAAAGCAATTGGAGAAGTTCAACTTGACGCTGCAATTGACTTAAGCGTTAGAAAATCAAAATACAAACAAGACTCATATGATGAGAAAGCTAATTTACTAGTATTTCCTAATTTAAGCGCTGGAAATATTGGATATAAATTAGTGCAAAGATATGGAAACTTTGGTGCAATAGGACCTATCATTGTAGGAACTAAAAAACCAGTAAATGATTTATCTAGAGGAAGCTCAGTTAATGACGTTGTAAATACCGTTTTAATTACAGCACTACAATCAGAAGGAAGCAAATAATGAAAGAAAAAATTTTAGTAATAAACGCAGGTAGTTCATCAATTAAATTTAATTTATTTGATAAAGAGTCTATGCAATCAATTGCTAGTGGACTTGCAGAAAGAATTGGTCTTTCAGAAGGTCACATTAGCATTAAATACAATGATGAATTCGATAGATACGTTGACATGAAAAATCATGAAAACGCAGTTGATGTTTTATATAAATTTATGCAAGAGATAAATTTAATAAAAGATAAAGAAGAAATTAAATACATCGGATTTAGAGTAGTTCAAGGAGCTGATTATTTTTCTTCATCAACTAAGCTAGATGCTAAAGTAGTTGAAATCATTGAAAAATGTTCAATTTATGCGCCGCTACATAACCCTGGTGCGGTTCAATCTATTAAGGCTTTTGAAAAAGTATTTCCAAAAGCTAAAATGTCAGCTGATTTTGATACAGCATTTCATACTACAATTGATAGAGTTAATTCATCATATGCAATTGATAATTCACTTGTAAAAGAATTAAAAATCAAGCGTTACGGAGCTCATGGAATTTCGCATTATTACATTACAAAAAAACTAGAAGAAATTCTTAAAAAAGACAAAGTTACTTTTGTTAATCTTCACATCGGTAATGGTGGAAGTTTATGTGCTGTTAAAGATTCAAAAAGTTTTGACACTTCAATGGGACTAACTCCTTTAGCTGGAATTATGATGGGAACTCGTAGTGGGGATATTGATCCATCAATTCACGCATTTGTTAAAGCACAAAAAAATATGTCAGTAGAAGAATTTACCGATCTACTTAACAAAAAAAGTGGACTGCTTGGAGTTTCTGAAGTATCTAGTGATATGCGTGACGTAAGAAAAGCGGCTCGTGAAGGAAATACGCAAGCTAGATTTGCTCTTGATTTATTTGCTAAAAATATAGTAGACTACATCGCTAAGTATTTCAATAGCTTAGGTGGTAAATTAGACGCGATAGTTTTCACCGCTGGTATTGGCGAAAACGATATTGCAACCAGAGAAGAAGTGGTTAATTTAATTAACTTTAGAAAAGTTAAAATTGACCCTGAAAAAAATCTTGAAAAATATTCAGATTATAAATTGATTTCAACTCCTGATAGTGAAATTAAAGTTTATGTAATTAGAACTAATGAAGAATTAGTTATTGCTAAAAATGCATTAAAACTTTATGACCAAGAATAATTTAAAAAAGGCTATCTACCCTGGAAGTTTTGATCCAATTCATAAAGGTCATATTAACATAATCGAAAAAGCCGTTAAGCTTTTTGATTATGTTTATGTTATTGTTAGCATTAATCCAGATAAAAATAATTTAACTGGAATTAAAACTAGATTTTTAAATACTAAAAAAAAACTTTCAAAATTTGAAAACGTAGAAGTTTTATTAAACGAAGATGATTTCATAGCTAATATTGCTAAAAAGCATGACTGTAATTATTTAATTAGAAGTGCTAGAAATATTAAAGATTATAGTTATGAAATAGAGCTAGCGGCTGGAAATAAATTCTTAAATAGCAATTTAGAAACTATTTTAATAATGCCTGATTATGAAAATATCAATTATTCTTCAACATTACTTAGACACGGTAAAAAGTTAAATAAAAACAGTGTTTAAATTCGTTAAATCATCAAGTGATTATACAAACTGATATTTTCATAAAAACTCTGAAATCGCATTTTGAGGAAGATCTAATGTAGGTAAGTCTTCGTTGCTAAATGCACTTACCAGCAAAGGCCTTGCTAAAGTTTCTAAAACTCCTGGAAGAACTCAACTGATTAACTTTTTTGAAAATGAATTAAATCAAGTGTATGTTGATCTTCCTGGATATGGATATGCAAAGCTTAGCAAAGATTTAAAAGATAAAATGATGGCTATGATTGAAGAATATCTTTTAAATCGAAGCAATTTAAAAATGCTTTATCTTTTAATAGATTCTAGGCTAGGATTTACTAAAATAGATTTAGAAATTCTTTCATTTCTTAAAGAAAATAATTTAAACTACTTTATTGTTTTTACTAAAATAGATAAGCTCAATACCAAAGAAAAAAATGAGCTAAATAAAAAAATTAAAACTTATCTTGAAAAGGAAAGTTTTAATTACTTAATAGTTTCAAGTGAAACTAAATATCAAATTGATAAGCTCAAAGAAAATATAAATTCAAATTTTTAAAATGAAAAAACTTAAATTTAAATATAAATTAATTTTGCTGCTTTTATCTGCTGCTGCAACTCTATCTGCGACAGTTGGCGTTTCGGTTTTGGCTTTTTCTAAAGTTCAAAATACAAAAGAAGTAAATAGAATTTATTATCAAGAACAAAATATAAATACAATTGGTGGATCAGTTGTAACTCTTGATAATTTTGTATTTAATGCAAGCGCAAGAGTTAAAAACTACTACGCTAATTCATTTTCAAATCATAGAATTTATAATAGCGCTAATTCAGGATATGATTCAACTCCAAATTATTGATCAAAATTACTGACATTTAGCAAAGCCCCTACTTTAGTAGAACTTCAAAGCAAAGACTTTACTTTAATGACTCCTGATGGAATCTTTTTAAATTACTATCTTGGAGCTTTTCAAATAAGCTTTGATTCATTTAGCGATGAATTAAATGGAACTTTATATCTGCAAGTTACTTTAACAAGTAAAACAAATCCTGCTAACGTTATTACTAAAGTTTTTGAAGCTAGTGGATTTAAAAAAGTATCAGAAGATTCTGGTGATTTAAATTTAAGAAATTTACTTAGCTTTAATTCAGTAAATTTAAACTTTACTTATTTAGATTCATTTAAAAATTTAGATGACTTTAAAGCGCAATATACAAGTGGCGCTGCAACTGAAAAACTATCAATGATTCAGAGCGCATTTAACTTTGAAACATCAACAGTAGCTAGCGTTGACTTTTTAAATTCATCATTAGTTTTTGATGATAATAACAACTTAAAATTTAATTTAAGACTAACTGCCAATGTGCCTATGGCAATTCCTACAAACTTAGATCAAAAAGTGCGCCTTGATAATATCTATTTAGATATAACAACACAAAGTTATTCTTTATTAAAAGATTATTTTGCTGCAAAAGTAGTAGGTGATAAGCTATCTTTTGCAACCGATGGTCTTGATAAATATACAATCGAAGATATTAAAAAATCATTTGATTTACTTGGCGCAAATTATGCACTATTAAATGTTAATAATCTGCCAGTAGAATATAACCTTAAATTTATTGATATTCCATTTTTAAATCCAGAAAGAAATGAATACGAATTCATTTACAATTTATATCTAAAATCAGCGCCTAGTCAATTAGTGTATACCGCTAAACTATCGCTGCCAAAAACAGCTCTAAAAGCTGAAGAAGAAAAAGCCTCAGAACCACAACAAAACTAGGCTTTTTCTTTTTGTCTAAAATAATGTAAAATTAAAAATAATTAATTGGGATAAGCTCATTATAGGAGAATAATGTATAAAGAAACCGATAAAAGAACAAAATTAGTAGCTACCATCGGACCTTCAAGTGATAATTATGAAATGTTAAAAAAATTAGTTCAAGCAGGTGTAACTTGCGTGAGAGCTAATTTTAGTCACGGATCATACGAAGAACAAAAAAATAAATTTAACTTAGCAAAACAAGTTTCAAAAGAATTAAACCTTCCTCTTTCATTAATGCTAGATACCAAAGGACCTGAAATTCGTGTTGGTAAAATGAAAGATGGTGTTCAACTTATTAAGCAAGGAACAATGCTTGATATTTTAACCACTGAAGAAGCATATAAAAACCTAGAAGGAAATTCAGAACAAATTTCAGTGTCATATGATATGTCACTTGACTTGCAAGTTAATGATTCAGTACTTTTAGATGATGGAAAACTATCAACAAAAGTTGTAAGAGTTTCAAAAGGTCTTGTACAAGTTTATGTGCAAAACAATCACAAACTTAAAACAAATAAAAGAATTAACCTTCCAGGAGTTGACTTTAGCCTTCCATTTTTAAGTCCTAAAGATGTTGAAGACGTTAAATTTGGAGTTCAAAATGGAATTAGCTATGTAGCAGCTTCTTTTGTTAACTCTGCTGAAAACGTAAAACAACTTAGAAAAGTTTTAGTAGAAAATGGCGGAGAGCACATTGAAATTATTTCTAAAATTGAATCAACTTTAGGAATTAAAAATATTGACCAAATCATCGAAGCTTCAGATGGAATAATGGTGGCTAGAGGTGACCTAGGACTTGAAGTTCCTTACTACGAAGTTCCATACTACCAAAAAATGATTATTAGAAAATGTCGTGAAGCAGGTAAACCAGTTATCGTTGCAACTCAAATGCTTGATTCAATGGAAAACTCACCTCATCCAACAAGAGCAGAAGTAACTGATGTTTATTTTGCAGTAGAACTTGGAGCAGATTCAACCATGCTTTCAGGAGAATCAGCAAATGGTGGATTTCCTCTAGAAGCTGTTCAAACCATGACAAAAATTTCTAAGCGTGCAGAAAGAGAATTCTATTCAAAAATCTACTACCCAGTGCATTTAGAAAAAATTAAAGAAAAACTAGGTTCAGATCTTCGTTCATTAATTGCATACGAAATTGCTAAAAAAACTCAAGGCAACGAATACAAATTTGCAATTGTTTTATCTAGAACTGGAAAACTTCTTAAAAAGGTAGCTAACTATCGTCCAAATACTACAATCGTAGGTATTTTAGATGATGAAAAACTAACAAATTCATTTGGTATTTATTCAAGTGTTTTCACCTCATTAGATTCAAAAGAATTATTTTCAGAAATTAAAAAAGACCATTCAAAAGCTATTTTAGCTCTAAAACCTTTTGAATATTCTAAAGGTGATAAATTCCTTGTAGTTGAAAATGATTCTATTAAAGAATATACAGTTCAATAATGGCACATATTAATTTATTTGCTTTAGGTGGACAAGACGAAAACGGAAAAAATTGTTACGTTCTTGAACACCAAGCTGATATTTTTATAATTAATGTTGGTGTTAAAATTCCAATCAACTCTACAAATGGAGTTGATGCGCTTATTCCTAACTTTGAATATCTAACACAAAGAAAAAATAGAATTCAAGGTGTTTTTATTACAAATGTTAAAAATGACAATTTTTCTGCCATACCTTGACTTGTAATGAAAATTCCTAACTTAAAAATTTATACCTCTTCATATAATAAAACGATAGTTATCAATCGTTTAAATAAATACAATATAAGTCCTAGTCAATACAAAGTTATCGCCTTTGACAAAGACTTAGAATTTAAAAATTTAAAAATTCAAGCCATTCCAGTTTCAGGATCTATTCCTGGTAATTTAGCCTTTTTATTCAAATTAGAATTTGGAAGCTTTTTATTTATGTTTAATTACGTAGAAGGTGATTTAAAATACTTTGGTAATTTAAACTACAAAAATCTTTTAGCTAAATTAGATAACAAGCCTTTAGTAGGGCTAATTACAAACGCCGGGCAAAGCAATTATCCAGCTACTGCTATGTCGCGGCTAAATCTTCCTGATTACATTGAAAATGTTTTCAAAGAATCAATTGATTCAAACTATCAAATCGTAGTTGGTTCATACGATGAAGAAATGGTTAATTTAGACCAAATAATTAACCTTTGCAAAAAGTACAATAAAAAAATTGTAATCTACGGAAGAACGTATGCTAATCTGCTTAACCTTTTATCTAAAACCAATTTAGAATTTGGAAGCTTTCTTCCTGAAATTTTAGATCACAAAACTATTAAAAAACACAAAGACTGCGTTATTTTATTTACTGGGAAGTTAACTAGGCTATATAAAAGGTTCCAAAGAGTTTTAGATAATGAAGATGCTTATCTAAAACTAAAAAGTGATCATAGAGTAATTATGATGGCTCCGCCAATTAATGGAACTGAGTCATTATATGCATCGCTTCTGGATCAAATTGCAAAAGTTACTCCATATATTTGAGATGTATCTGATTTAGAGCTTTTTAGATCCAATCCTACAAAAGAAGATTTATCAAATCTTCTACTTGCGCTGCGCCCAAAATATTTCCTACCAGTAGCAGGTCTATATCGTTATTTAATTGACTCAAGTAACTATTTAAAAGACTCAGCAAAACAAAATAAATTTAATTTTGACTCGCTAGTTCTTCAAAACGGAGCAATTGCTCGTTTTGAAGATGACAAATTAATTAATAGTAATGCTAAAATTAAAGAAATAGGCGAAACTATTATTGATGGTTTTGGTGTTGGTGATATATCAAGCGAAATAGTATCTGAAAGAGAAACTCTTGGTAGAGAAGGCGCAATTATTATTAACGTTTTATATTCATCTAAACCTAATAAACCAAAAATGATTCTTGATGAAATTCAAATCGACTTTACTGGAGTAACCAGCGAAGAAAACTTTGATGATATTAAAAAGCTCATCAAAGCTACAATCGTAAAAATAATTTCTAAAGAAAAATTTAAATCAATTAAAGAATTAAACAAACGCCTTAGAAAAAGCGTTAGAAAAAAAATCTTTAAAACCACTGATAAAGATTCGGTAGTTGCTCTAAGTTTTATAAGCGTATAAATATGACAAAAACACTAAACAAGAAAGAGTTTTTTAAACTCCAAAAGTATAAGAGAATAGAAAAAGATTTTAATACAAAATCTAGTTATTCTATCTGACATTTACTTTTTTATCTTGTAGTGTTTTTTTTAAATTCAATTCTGCTAGGATTCTCGCTACTGTTTTTACTTCGTAGCGATTTTCTGCCACCAATATTTTTTGAAATTTATATTTATTCAATAAATTCATGACTTGGAAATTTAGTCTTTCCGTTGTGTCTTCTGGTTTATCTGCTACTTATGATGGTGCTACTTAATAAGCTTTTTGAAAATAAGGCGCTGTCATGATTTTCAAGTAGAGATATTAAAATACCTTGAAAAGTAGTAAGCAAGAAAATAGTTAAATTTTTATTTTATTGATTTTTTATATTAGCTCTATGTGATTATTTATATTTTCACTACATTGTTTATGAAAATTCGAGTTTATTTTTTAATCCAACTTTAGTTAGAATTCAAGAACTTTTTGCTAATGGTTGATGAAAATATTTTAATAATAGCCAAATTCCGCTAGGTGCATTTTTACATGTCGGAGTTATCTTTGATTCGCTAGGAAATGCGCTAGTAGTAGCTTCGCTTTCATGAATACTCACTTTATTTTTACTTGTTTTTTTAGGAGCTACTAGTTTTGCTGAATTAATAGTTGTAGATTTATCAAAAAATAACGCCTCTATTTTCAAAAGAGAAAATAATCTTCAAGAATATAAAGATTACTTAAGATATTCTAGCTATCATTATTCATATACAACTAGCGTTGAAAAATATTTAAACTTTTTAATGAAAGCTGCAATATATTTCAAACTTGATTATATTCACAACACTGTTGAAGATTTAGAAAAAGAAGTCTTTGAGCAGCTTAAAAAAGAAAAAATTCAAGAAATTGAAGCTGTTAAATTATTTGAACTTTCTAAAGCAGATGAAGCAAGAGCTAATTCGCTATATTTAGAAAATCAAACTTTAAAAGATCAAATTGAAAAATTAACTGTAGAAAATAGAAATTTAAGAAATCAAGAAAAACAGCTAGACTTTTTTGATGAAAATCATTCTACATGGCAAAACAATCAAACTCCTTTTGCTACTAATTTAAGATTAGCTAGGCCAAATCAAGGCTTTACTCAAGAAGTTAAAGTTACTCAAGCTGTTCCTATTCCTAAGCCGCAAGTAAAAACTCAAGTAGTTGATACTGGCCCTAAACCTAATGATGGGATATTTGCAAATTCTAAGCCAGCGCCAGTAGTTAAAAAAGCTAAAATCGAAGAATTTGACTTGGATGAATTCTTAAAACAGGAAGCTACTCAAAGCATTAAACTTGAACCAGAATTTGAAGAAGTAAGACCACTTTTTGCTCCAAAACCAGTCAAAGAAACCAAAAAAACAGTTGAAGAGCTAAATAGAGAAGCACTTGAAAAACAAGAGTTTTACAACTGATTAGAAGAAAAAAATTCAAGCAAAGTTGGTTTATTTAAACCTAGAAAGCTAGGAGATACTAGTCTTGGAATGGTTCATGAAAGCGATGGAATTTTAAGAGATGATGTAAATCCGAAAAACTTCCAGCCAAAAAACCAAAGGATGCAAACAAAACAAAAAGGTCATTATACCTATAGCGATGAAAAGCTGCAAAAAATAACCAATGAAATTGATGTAAGTGACTTTTTAGTAGATGATAATTAAGGATAAAACATGGAAATTACAAGATTAAAATGAGCTGAAGCTCAAGAATTAGTGAAAAACAATAAAGATTCAGATTTATTATTTTTAGAATTCACCACAGATTGATGTGGAGATTGCAAAATGATGAAGCCAGTAGTTACTAAACTTGCTAGTTCATTTTCAGAAGAAGACAACATTAAATTTGTAAATGTTGACGCTGAAGAAGCTCAACTTTTTAGAAATCCAGACAGCAGATGACAAGTTTTAAAAGTGCCAACACACATTCTTTTAAAGGGACAAGAAATTGTTGAAAAAGCATACGAGTATGTTCCTGGTGAAGTTCTAAAGACTTGAATTGAACAAAGAATTTCTAAATAAAAAAAATGAAAACGCCTGAAAAATAGGCGTATTACACTTAAAAAATTCACATTATTTTTAGCTAAAATTTTGTGAATTTTTTTGTTAGATTTTTTCTGCATTATTGTATAATTGATAAGCATATAGCCCATAGTTTGTAAAGGTTGCTGATACACCAAAAAAGTTGTTGAGGGTTTATCAGGTAGTTTTGCAAATTGGATATGTTCTTAGAAACAATAAGGAGACAACGATGGCAAAAACCCAAATTAAAGTTTTTGGATTCGATCACAAAGTGGTTGATGAAGCTGCTAAAAAATTAGTTTCATTAGCGGTTGCTACCAAAAACAAATTTGTAGGTCCAATTCCAATGCCTACTAAAAGAGAAGAAGTGACAATTCTTAGATCAGTTCACGTTAACAAAAAATCTCGTGAACAATTCGAATCAAGAACTCACCAAAGATTAGTAGTGCTTGAAAACCCAAGTAGCGAACTACTTGACAAGTTAAAAAGACTTGAGCTTCCAGCTGGTGTTGGACTTAAATTTAAAGAAAAATAATATTCATAAGGAGAATCATGAAAGGAATCTTAGGACGTAAAGTTGGTATGACTCAAATTTACTCTGAAACCGGAACAGCAATTCCAGTTACAGTAATTGAAGTTAAGCCAAATGTTGTAACCAAGGTTTTAACAAAACAATCAAATGGTTATGAAGCTGTTCAACTTTCAGTATTTGATAAAAGAGAAAAATTATCAAATAAACCTGAAACGGGACACTTTAAAAAAGCCAATACAACACCTAAGCGCTTCGTTAAAGAAATTCGTAACATGAACGGTTACGAATTAGGTCAAAGTGTTTTAGTGAATATCTTCAGCGTAGGAGAATTAGTTGACGTATCTGGAACCTCTAAAGGTAAAGGATTTGCCGGTGCAATTAAAAGATACAATCAACACATCGGACCTAAATCTCACGGTGGAGGTGGAGGTAGCCAACCAATTAGACAAACTGGATCACTTGGAGATATCTCAGGTAACCGTGTTTTCAAAGGAATGACCATGCCAGGTCACCTTGGAAGCGAAAAAGCAACACTTCAAAACTTAGAAGTAGTTAAAGTTGATCTAAAAGAAAACCTTCTACTTGTTAAAGGAAGTGTTCCTGGAGCTAAAAATTCTTTTGTTGTTGTTAAATCAGCAGTAAAAGGACTTCCTGCAAAAGCTGCTGTTAAATTAGTTGACGTTAAAGAAGTTGTTTTAATGAACGAATTAGTTGAAAAAGCAAAAAAACTAAACGTTGAAGTAAAAGTGGGAATGCATTCAGATGAATTAAGACCACTTATTGAACAAGCAGAATTAGAAGCTGCTAAAGAAAAAGAAGGAGAGTAATAATGGCTGAAGTTAAAAATAAAAAAGCTAGTGTAGCTACTCCTGAAAAAGAAACAGTAGTTGTTCAAAAAGATAAATCTGCAGCTTTAGTTAAACCCCAATTTAACGCACAAGTTGATAAAAGAATGTTAGTTGAAGAAGTTCACCAACAAGCAATCTTTGATTCAATTCTTTCAGAAAGAGCTTCAAGAAGACAAAGTACACACCAAGTTAAAAACAGAGCCGCTGTTAGTGGAAGTGGTAAAAAACCATGAAAACAAAAAGGAACTGGTAGAGCTCGTCATAGCTCAAGACGTTCACCAATTTGAGTTGGAGGTGGTAGAGCCTTCGGACCTCAAAGTGTTAAGAATTATTCACTTAAAGTAAATAAAAAAGTTAAACAACTTGCCTTTAGATCAGCACTTACAATGCTAGTTAATGACAAGGCAGTTCTTGTTGAAGACTTTAAAATGGATAAAATCTCAACAAAAGATTTAAACCAAAAACTAAAAAGCTTAAACGTTGACAAATTAAGACATGTAGTTTTAGTTTCAGAAAACGCAACAGTATTTAAATCAAGTGCAAACCTTAAAAACGTAACAACATTAAAAGCACATTCACTTAATGTTGAAACACTTGTTAGAGCTGATGTTTTACTAGTTGAAAACGAAAGCATGAAATTACTTACAGAAAGGGTGCTAGGTTCAAATTAATATGGAATTAACCAGAGTCATTCAAGCTCCAATAATCACCGAAAAAACCGATAGATTATTACTTGATAGAAAATACACCTTTAAAGTAGATTACTTTGCAAACAAACATCAAATCAAACAAGCAGTTGAGACAATATTTAAAGTTGAAGTTGTTGATGTTAACACAATCAAAGTTGGTAAAAAACCAAAAAAACTTGGAAGATTTGCCGGATTTAAAAGCCGTTACAAAAAAGCCATCGTTACACTTGCTGCTGGACAAAGCATTAATTACTACCCAGAAGATGAAAGCGATTTAAAATCAAAAGCACAATTTTCAGAGGAAAAAGCTAGAGCCAAAGAAACACAAAGCAAGAAATCAAAAGAAGTTAGTGATAGAGTTGCTCAAAAACTTGCTAACAAAAAACAAACCGCAACCAAAACTAACGAAAATAAAAAAGCGCCACAAACTACACATAGAAAAGTAGGAAGCGGTTCTTAGAAGTGGAAAATATTTGCTTAGAAGATAAAATCCACAATTATTTTTAAGCATAAGGAGAATCATGGCAATTAAACATTACAAGCCAACAACTAATGGTCGTAGAAACATGACTTCTCTTGATTACAAACATAATTTATCAGGTGATAAACCTACCAAATCATTGCTTCGAATTCTAAAGAATTCAGCAGGTAGAAACAACCAAGGTAAAATTACTGTTCGTCATCACGGGGGAAGAGTAAAAAGGTTTTACAGATTAGTTGATTTTAAAAGAAATAAAGATAATATCCCTGCAGTAGTTAAAACAATTGAATACGATCCAAATAGATCAGCAAACATTTGTCTTTTAGCTTACGCAGATGGTGAAAAAAGATACATTATTGCACCTAAAGGAATTAAAGTAGGTCAAAAGGTAGTTTCAGGAGAAGGAGCCGACATTATTGTAGGTAACTCACTTCCGCTATCAAATATTCCTGAAGGTACATTTATTCATAATATTGAAATGCAACCTGGTGGTGGCGCAAAACTTGCAAGAAGTGCTGGAACATCAGCTCAAATTCTTGGAAAAGACGATAACGGAAAATACGTTGTTGTTAAATTAAAATCAGGTGAAACTAGAAGAATACTAGCTCGTTGCCGTGCTACAGTTGGTATGGTAGGAAATGAAGAATATTCTCTAGTAAATGTTGGAAAAGCCGGAATTAATCGTCACAGAGGTATTCGTCCAACAGTTAGAGGTTCTGTTATGAACCCAGTTGATCACCCACATGGGGGAGGAGAAGGTAAACAACCAGTTGGTAGAAAATCACCTCTTACTCCATGAGGTAAAAAAGCTCTTGGTGTTAAAACCAGAAAAACTAAAAAGTCTTCAAATAAATTAATTCTAAGAAGAAGAAAGGATGCTAAATAATGGCACGTAGTCTTAAAAAAGGTCCATTTGCAGACGACCATTTACTAAAAAAAGTTCAAGCCATTATTGACGGTAAGGCTCCTAAAAAACCAATCAAAACTTGATCAAGACGTTCTACAATTTTTCCTGACTTTGTAGGGCTAACATTTGCAGTACACAATGGTAAGCAATTTATAGAAGTTTATGTAACCGATGACATGGTAGGCCACAAGCTAGGGGAGTTTTCTCCTACAAGAACCTTCTCAGGTCACGGTGCAGATAAAGGTAAGAAAAAATAATGGCACAACAAGCAAAAGCACATGTAAAAATGCAAAGAGTTAGTGTTTCTAAAGCTAAACTTGTTGCTAATTTATTTAGAGGAAAAGACGCTGCACTAGCTCTTGGAATTCTTCATAATACACCTCAAAAATCTGCAAAAATTTTCATTAAATTATTAAACTCTGCCATTGCAAATGCAACTAATAACCACGGAATGGATGCTTCTAAATTATTTGTAAAAGAAATACATGTAAATGAAGGTCCTACCTTAAAAAGATTTCAACCTCGTAGCCAAGGAAGAGCTTACGAAATTTTAAAAAGAACATCTCATTTTTCAATTATTTTAGAGGAGCGTGCATAATGGGACAAAAAGTTAATCCAAATGGTTTCCGTTATGGAGTTACCAAAGCTCATAACACCACATGATTTGCTCACAAAGCAACTTATGGATCTAAATTAGTTGAAGACGTAAAAATTTATAAGTTCTTTGACAAATTTACAAGAAAATTCCAAATTGGTAAAGTTGAAATCCAAAGAGATTTAAACAATAAAGTATCAGTATTTTTACATACATCTAAGCCTGTTGCGATTTTAGGTGAAAATGGAACCAACATCAAAAACCTAACAGTAGCGCTTCAAAAACACTTAAAAAACAAAAAACTAGATGTTAACTTAAAAGTACTAGCAATTAAAGAACCAGATTTAAATGCAAGGCTTTTAGCTGAAATGATTGCAACTAAACTTGAAAATCGTGAAAGCTTTAGAAGTGCACAAAAAATCGCCATTAGATCAGCTCTTAAAGCTGGTGCTAAGGGAATTAAAACTGCAGTAAGTGGAAGACTTAATGGAGTTGACATGGCTAGAACTGAAGGATATTCAGAAGGTGAAATGAAATTACATACTTTAAGACAAGATGTTTCATATGCAACAGCAACCGCTAGAACTACATATGGAGCAATCGGAGTTAAAGTTTGAGTTTCTTTAGGTGAAATATTACAAGGAGATAGAACTTTCCATCATGCTTCAACCAAAAAGAACTAAATATCGTAAACCATTTTTACAAAGCCATGACAAAAGAAAAGCTCATAAAGGAAACAAAGTTTCATTTGGAAGCCACGGTTTACAAGCCGTAACCAGCGCGTGAGTGGATTCTCGTCAAATTGAATCAGCTCGTATTGCTGCAACCCGTAGTTTAGGGCGTGAAGGAAATGTCATAATTAGAATCTTCCCTCACTTTTCAAAAACTTCTAAGCCAATTGGAGTTCGTATGGGATCAGGAAAAGGGTCTCCTGAGAAATGATACACTCCAGTTAAGGTAAATACAGTTGTATTTGAAATTCAAGGAGTTTCTGATGAAAGAGCAAAAGAAGCGCTTAGACTAGCAGGACACAAACTACCAGTTAAATGAAAAATCATTGAAAAAGAAGGAGTTAACTAATGCAATTTAAAGAAGTAAAAGCTAAATCTGTTGAAGAACTCCACAAACTTGTAAATGATTTAAAAGCCGAACTATGAACCTTAGAATTTAGAAATTCAACCGGTTCACTTGAACAAACCCACAAAATTCCTCAACTAAGAAAAGATATCGCTAGAGCGTTAACTGCACTAAAACAAAAAGAAATGGAAACCAAATAATGACTTTTGAAAATAGAAATAACCGTAAAACCTTAACCGGTAAAGTGGTTAGTGCTCAAAAAACACAAAAAACAATTATTGTTGAAGTTGATAGATATAAAAAACACCTTCTATACGGTAAACGTTTCAAGAAAACCAAAAGATATGCAGTTCACGATGAAGCTCAGGTAGCAAAAGTAAATGACATGGTTATGATTATGGAAACTCGTCCACTGTCAAAAACTAAGCATTTCCGTTTATACCAAGTTTTATCTACAGCAAGCGATGTTGAAAAGGAAGCTAAATAATGATTTTTGAACTATCAAGAGCCAATGTAGCTGATAATTCAGGTGCAAAACAAGTTGGTGTTATTAGAGTTTTAGGTGGGTCAAAGAAAAAAGTTGCCGAAATTGGTGACGTGGTAATTTGTTCGGTAAAAAAAGCGCTGCCAAGTGGAGACGTTAAAGCAGGGCAAGTTCTAAAAGCGGTAGTAGTTAGAACTAAAAGAAATACATATAGATCTAATGGATCATACATTAGATTCGATGATAATGCCGTTGTTATATTAAAAGATGATGGAACCCCAGTGGGGACTCGTGTTTTTGGACCAGTTGCTCGTGAAATTAGAGAAAAATATCCAAAAATCGTATCTCTTGCACTAGAGGTTTTATAGGAGTAGTTATGAAATTCAAGAAAAATGATGAAGTAATCGTAATTGCTGGAAAAGACAAAGGCACAGTTGGTAGAATTGAAAAAATTCTAGTTAAAGAAAACAAAGTTATCATCAAAGATGTAAACATGGTAACCAAACACAATAAACCTTCTCAACAAAATCAAGAAGGAAATTTAACAAGCGTTGAGGCGCCTATCCATGTTTCAAATGTTGCTTACTTAGTTAAAAAAGCAAGCAAATCAAGCGCTGCGGTATATTCAAAACTTGGAAGAGTTACAAACAAAGACGGTAAAAAAGTTCGTCTTGTTAAAAAAACTAAAAAGGAAATTCAATAATGTTAAAACAAAAATACAAATCAGAAGTAGTTAGCGCATTAGTTAAAGAATTTCAATATTCTTCTGTAATGGAAGTTCCAAGAATCGAAAAAATCGTAGTAAATATGACTGCCGGAAAAGAAGTAAATAACTCTAAAGCTATCGAAGAAGTTTTAAATGAATTAACTCTTATTACCGGACAAAAACCTTATCAAACAGTTGCTAAAAAATCAAACGCTGCTTGAAAGTTACGTAAAAACATGCCAATGGGTGGAAAAGTAACTCTTCGTAAAGATAGAATGTGGGATTTTTTAGAAAAATTAATTACAGTAGCAATGCCTCGTATTCGTGACTTTAGAGGAGCTAATCACAAGGCGTTTGACAAAAATGGTAATTTTGCTTTAGGAATTAAAGAAGAAATTATCTTCCCAGAAATTGAATTTGACAAAATCCGTCGTAATAAAGGTCTTGACGTTGTAGTGGTTACCACCGCTAAAACCGCCAAAGAATCTAAAAGATTACTTGAACTTTTAGGAATGCCTTTTGATGACAAAAAACATACAAAGGAGAGCGCTAAATAATGGCAAGAAAAGCATTAATTGAAAAAGCTAAAAAGCATCCAAAATTTTCATCTCGTGCTTATACACGTTGTGAATTATGTGGGCGTCCTCACTCTGTATTAAGAAAATACAAAATTTGCCGTATCTGCTTTAGAAATTTAGCTCATGAAGGAAAAATCCCAGGCGTAAAGAAAGCGAGTTGATAAGATGTTTTTAACAGATCCAATATCAGATTTAATCGTTAGAATAAAAAACGCAAATCAAAGAAAACACAAAACCGTTGAAATTCCTCACTCAAATAAAAAAGAAGCAATTGTAAAGCTAATTAAAGAAGAAGGTTACATCAGTTCATATTCAGTTGAAGGATCTAAAAAAACTGATAAAAGGCTGCTAGTTACCTTAAAATACAAAGGCAAACAATCTGCGATTGTAGGAATTAAAAGAGTTTCAAAACCTGGCCTTAGAGTTTATGTTAAATCAGAAGAAATTCCTAAAGTACTTTCAGGATATGGAACCTGTATTATGTCAACTTCAAAAGGGTTAATGACCGATAAAGAAGCAAGAAAGGCAAATGTTGGTGGTGAAATCATTGCCTTCATTTGATAGGTAGATATATGTCACGTGTTGGAAATCGTGTGCTTGTAGTTCCTGCTGGAGTTACAGTTGATATTTCTGCTAGCAATTTTGTTTCAGTTACCGGAAAGCTGGGAAAACTAGAAAGAGCATTTTCTCCTAAAGTAAAAATCACTCTTCAAGATAACACCCTAACCACTCAAAGACTTAACGAGGAAAAAGCAACCAAGCAGCTTCATGGAACAACCAATGCGCTGCTTGCTAATATGCTTAAAGGTGTATCTGAAGGATTCCAAATTAATCTAGAAATCAAAGGGGTTGGATATAAAGCTGAGCTAAAAGGTAATAAATTAGTAGTAGCAGCCGGATATTCTCACCTTGTAACATTAGACGTTCCAAGTAACGTTGAAGTTAAAGTTCCAAAACCAGTTGAAATTAGCGTAAAAGGTATCGATAAACAAGCAGTTGGTGCATTTGCAGCAGTTGTAAGAGAAATAAGAAAACCTAATCCATATTCAGGAAAAGGAATTTCTTATAAAGGTGAAAAAATTAGACGTAAAGAAGGGAAAACAGCTTCTAAATAAGCATTAATATGAATTTATCAAGAAATAAAGCTCGTAAAGTTAAACAAAAAAGACTTAGAGCTAAAAGTGAATTATCTAGAGCTGCTTTTAAACCTAGACTTAGCGTTTTTAAATCGCATGCAAACTTTTACGCACAATTAATCGATGACCAAAAAAGAGTAACTTTAGCTAGCGTATCTTCACTTAAAAGTGGAAAATACGGAGGTAATGTTGCTGCCGCTAAAGAATTAGGACTTTTAATGGGGCAAAAAATATTAGACTTAAAATTAGAAACAGTAGCCTTTGACCGTAATGGATATTTATACCATGGAAGAGTTAAAGCATTTGCTGATGCAGTTAGAGAAAAAGGAGTTAAATTTTAATCATGGAAGATAAAAAACTAAGCAGCACTAAACCTGCCACTAGCTCAAAACCAGCTCCTAAAGCCCCTTCTACTGGTACTAAAGTAGTTACCAAGCCTGCTAGTGGCCCAAGACCTGCATTTAAACCAGGTCAAAGAAAACCTCACGCAAGTAATGCTTCTAATGACAAAGTAGCCTTTGAAAAAAGAAACTTCACCAGCGGTGATAAAACCAAAAAACCAACCGATTCAAAAAACCCTAGATTTCAAAGAAATAATAAAGATAGAAAATTCGTATCAGAATACGAAGAAAAAATTGTAGACATCGCCAGAGTTACAAAAGTTGTTAAAGGTGGAAGAAGATTCAGCTTTAGCGCCTTTGTAGTTATAGGAAATAAAAAAGGAACAGTAGGTTATGGGCACGGTAAAGCCAACGAAGTTCCTGATGCAATTAAAAAAGCCATAAAAGATGCACACAATAATTTAGTAGAAGTTCCAATTACCAAAGGAACTGTGCCTCACGAAGTTACTGCTAAATTTTTAGCATCAAAAGTTTTACTAAAACCAGCTCCTAAAGGAAAAGGGCTTATAGCTTCATCAAGAGTTAGAGCCGTTGTCGAGCTTGCTGGATATACTGACATAGTAAGTAAAACTTATGGATCTAGATCAGCTCAAAACGTTGTTAAATCAGTTGTAAAAGCTCTACTTAACCTTAGAACAGCAAAACAAATTGCTGAAGTTAGAGATAAAGATGTAAAGGATTTACTATAATGTCTTTAAAATTACATAATTTAAAACCTACACCAAATTCACGCCCTGAAAAACACCGTAAAGGTAGAGGACATGCAGCTGGTAAAGGTAAACAAGCTGGTAAAGGTCAATCTGGACAAAACAAACGTAAAGGGCACAGACTAGGATTTGAAGGTGGTCAAACCCCTTGATTTAGAAGAATTGGTAAACGTGGATTTAAAAACGTAAACCACGTTGAATACCAAGTTGTTAATCTATCTTCACTAGAAGAAAGATATTCAAATAATGAAACAGTTACACTTGAGTCATTATTTGAAAGAAACTTAATTAGAAGAAGCGTCGAATTAAGACCTGTTAAAGTTTTAGCTAAAGGAAAATTAACTAAAAAATTAACACTACAAGTTCACTCTGTAAGCCAGGCAGCAAGAGAAGCTGTTGAAAAAGCTGGTGGAAAAGTAGAAGAACTTTAATAAACAAGTGGGAGACAATAGTCGCTAATACCACATTATCGAAAGGATAATTACAAAATGGCAAAAGACGTACAAAAAGTTGCAAAATTGCAATTTTTAGCAGGTAAAGCTAAACCAGGACCATCACTTGCTGGTGTTGGTGTTAACATGCCTGAATTTACAAAAGCATTTAACGATGCTACAAGAGATAGAGGTGACGAGCCAGTTCCGGTTCAAATTACTGTTTTTAAAGATAAAACCTTTGAATTTAAATTATTTACTGCACCTGCTTCATATAAAATTAAGCAAGCTGCAAAAATTCAAAGTGGATCAAAAAACGCTAAAACTACCATTGCCGGAACTATAACACTAGAGCAATTAAAAGAAATTGCGGAATATAAATTACCTGATCTAAACACCGATGATGTTAACGCTGCTATGGCGATAGTAGCTGGAACTGCAAAACAAATGGGTGTTTTAGTAGAAGGATACGACGACGTTGCTAAAGCTAAACAAGCAGCAAGAGAGGCTGCTAAAGCAGAAAGTTTAGCTAAAGCTAAAGAAGAGAGTTTAAAGAGTCAAGAAGAAGAGCTTAAAGCTTCAAAAGGTAAAGCTATTGATGTTAATGTAATCGAAAAAGAAAGAGAAGAAAAAGAATAATGGCAAAAAAACTTTCAAAAAACCAACAAAAAGTTCGTGCTTTATTTGATGCAAATCAAGCTTATGACTTGCATGAAGCAATTGAGCTTGCTAAAAAAACTTCTTATACAAAATTCGATGCATCAGTAGACCTTGCCTTTAAATTAAATCTTGACGTTAGAAAAGCGGACCAACAACTACGTGGATCAGTTCTTTTACCTAAAGGAACTGGTAAAGACGTTAAAGTTTTGGTGGTGACTAATAATCCTGAGAAACAAAAGCTAGCAACCGAAGCTAAAGCAGATTTTGTGCTTGATGCTGCAGCTTTTGAGCAGAAATTAAAAGAAGACGACTATAATTTTGATGTAATTGTAGCTGATCCTGCCATGATGCCAATTCTAGGTAAATACGGTAAAAAACTAGGGCCAAAAGGCCTAATGCCTAACCCAAAAACTGGAACAGTAACTCCTACTCCTGAAAAAGCAGTAGAAGAACTTAAAAAAGGTAAAGCAAACTACCGTACCGATAAAGCCGGAGTTGTTCATTCATTAATAGGTAAAGTAAGCATGCCAACAGAATCACTTGTTGAAAATGCTCAAACTTTAATTTCCCTAATTAAAAAATTAAAACCAGCAGCTGTTAAAGGAACATATATGCAAAATTTAACAGTTTCTTCTTCAATGGGGCCTGGTATTAAAATTAAATTAGAAAAATAATAATTTTCCGAAATAACAAAATAAACCATTATTTTAAAATGGTTTTTTCGTTATTAAATTAAACAAAAAATGCATATATACTACTAGGCATTTTTCGTTTTTTTATTTTACTTTGCAGATTAAAATTTTCTTTTTCCCTAAGTGAAGAGTCGCGTATTTTCCTTCGAAGTAATTAGAGCTTACGCTAAAGTCTTCATCAATAGATTCGTAGTTAAATTTTAGCGATTTACTTGCGATGAATTCTCTGGCTAGCCGCTTTGATTGCAGAATTTTATTTTCAACTAAAAAGTTAACTAGATTTACGCCTTTTTCAACTTCAAAGCTTTCAATTTGGCTGTAGGCAAACTCCATATTTTCAAGTGTTACTTTTGATAAATCTAAACTTGAATTAAATAGCATTTCACTTAAAAAGGTGCAATTTTCAGCCGCGCTTTTTCCGTGAATGTCTTTAATAACTTCATAAGCTAAAGCTTTTTGAGCTAGCCTATCTTTTGGGTTTTTATTATGTTTATTAACTAAATCTTTAATTTCGCTAATTCCTAAAAATGTAAGTCATTTTAGAAGTTTTTCAACTTCTGAATCAGGCTGGTTAATTAAAAACTGATACATGTCAAAAGGCTTGGTTTTTTGAGCGTCAAGTCACAGACTTCCGCCTCCAGTTGACTTACCGAATTTATTACCATTAGAATCTATTAATAAATTCGCAGTAATAGCGATAGCTTTGTGATTATCGCCTACTACTTTTGAAATCATTTCAATTCCAGTTGTGATATTTCCTCATTGATCAGAACCACCATATTGAACAAATATATCTTGATTTTGATATAAATGCAAAAAGTCATATCCTTGAATAATTTGATAACTAAATTCAGTAAAGCTTAGTCCTTGAGCAAGGCGATCTTTTACAGAATCTTTAGCAAGCATATATGAAACGTTAATTAGCTTTCCAATATTTTTTAGAAAATCTAAAAAAGAAATATCTTTATAGATTTCATAATTATCAAAAACTTTAAGTCCAAAAGATTCTAATTGAGATTTAATTTTATTTTTATTTTTAAGAAGCTCTTCAGTACTTAGAAGCACTCTTTCAGTTGATCTAAAAGAAGGATCACCTATCATTCCAGTGGCTCCTCCTAAAACCGCTAAAGCGTTTCAATTGTGTTTTTTGAATCTAATTAAATTAACAATTTGAACATAATTCCCTAAATGAAGGCTATCGGCTGTTGGATCAAAACCAACATATACTCCACTATTTTTAGGTAGGCTTAAAAATTTTTCTTCGTTAGAAATATCTTTTAGTATTTCTCTATCTCTTAATTCAGTTAATACTTTATGCATTGATTAAATATTCTGTCCCTATTAATTTCTCATCTTTAGTTGTAAAAACACCATCTTTATCTACTGCGGCATTTTTATAACTCATTATCATTCCTTGGCTTTCAATGCCCATAACGCTAGATTTTAAAATAACATCACCTTTAGCAGTAACGCTACCAGGATTAGCTATTAAAATTATCATGTCTTTTTTAACTAAAGTTGAATTAGTTACAATTTGAACTTCTTTGTCACGTTTTGCGTCAAGCTTTAACACAAAAAGCGAATCACTTTTTGGGTGTTTTTCTACTTCTAAAACTTTTGCAAATGTGAAAAATTCAACTAAATTTTCACCTAGTTTTAAGTTTTTATCCAGTTTTTTTAACTCTTTTTCAAGCGCTGTTTTTAGCTTACTGTCAGCTGAAAAAAATAGCTCATTTTTTTCTAATTTTAACTTTGATAAATCTAATATATTTACTGAGTTGATATTATAGTTATCATCGCAAAAAACAATAAAATTCTCAAATTTTAATTGCTTTGTAACATTAACATTCATGTTAATAAAAGCTATTGCAATATTTTCAAAATTACTTTTAAATTTTTTTATTACAAACATGAATTTTATTATACCAATTAATTATTTATTGCTTTATTTTTAGGTTATAAATTTAATTTTTTAATATACAATTAGTAACAATAATGTTTAGTAAAAAAATAGCTATTGTTGTCGATAGTTCATGTGGATTGACAAAAGAGCAAGCGGAAAAACTAAATTGACATTATCTACCTTTAGTTGTAGAAATCGATTCAAATGAATACTTAGATGGCGTTGATTTAACATCAGATAATTTATTTGATGTGTTTAAGGCAGATTCAAAAGCTGCTAGAACTTCTGCAAGTAAAATTGGTCAAGCACATGAACTTTTAGATAAACTCTCACAAGAATATGACAAAATCATTGTTTATACAATTTCAATGTATTTATCAAGTCAATATTCATTTTTTAAAACTATAGAAAATGATTTTCCAAAAATTGTAGTTGTCAATAGTAAATCGATTGCATTTTTAACAGTAATGCAACTTTTAAACTTTGAAAACAAATTAAAAGATGTTAAATCAGAAGAAGAATTTGAAGCTCTTCTAGTTGGTTTAGAAAAAACCGATCAATATAGCGTTTCTTTAGTTCCTAAATACAATAACTTTTTAGTTAAAGGAGGAAGATTAAGCCCACAAGCTGCGCTGCTAGCCAAGCTGCTTAATATTGTTCCAATTATTAAATTTGAAAACGGTGAACTAAAAAAAGAAGGTAAAGGAAGAATTTTTGAAAGAGTAGTTACTAAAGTTATTCAAGATAAATTAAGTGAAGACTTTAATCCTAATAAAAACGATGTAGTTTTACTACACTCTAATAACTTACAAATTAATTCTTTTAAAAATAAACTAACTAAAAAATACAATGTAAATTGCTATGTATTTAATATTCCTTCAGTGGTTGCAATTCACACTGGACCTGAAGCATTAGTTGTAATTAAAATGCCAAAAATGAATGCGCATTTAGTTAAAAAACTAAAAAGCATAAATCTTATTTCTTAGCATCTTCTTTAAACTTGAAAACTACCTTGGCTACCAATGGTAGTTTTTCTTTTCCATAAAGCTTTATGAAATTATCTCTAAGCATTAGCGTTTCTTTATTGCTTGCTAAATTAAATTTTGCTTTAGGAAATTTTTCTTGCATCTTTTGCATTTGCAGTAAGAGCTCATATCTAGCAACAATAGAAGCCACCGCTACTTCAATATAGTGGCTTTCTGCTTTTTTAAGAATTGCAATTTTTTCTTTTCAAGGGCTAAAGCCATATAAGTCTTTGTAAGAAACTATTATTTTTTCGTAGTATTTATTAAATGATGGATCGCTATTTACATAAGCGTCTATTATTAAAAGCTCACTTTTTTTAACTTTTTTTCTTAAGTTATTTATAGCTTCAGCATGCGCTAAAAATTTAATTTCATTAGCATTAAATTTTGTAAATAAAATGTTGTAGCTTTTCTGTGAAATTAAAGCACTAGCGTATTGAATGTGACTTTTAATATCGTTAAAAACGTTTTTAATTTTTTCATCGCTTAAAAGCTTAGAATCTTTAACGCCTAAATTTTTTAAAAGCTCTAGTTTATCTTTTGGAACATAAACCGCAGTTGCTATTAATGGAGTAAAAAACTCTCCAACTCCTACTTCGTCGATTCCAAAAACAAATTTACTTTTATCGTAAATTTTTTTTATTTCTGCTTCGTCTCTGTAAATTTTTAAATCTGCCATAGTATTAAAAAAATCAAATGATTTTAATCATCTGATTCTTGAACTGAAAGAATTTTTTCTTTTCTTTTGTTTGATCTTTCTATTTCTTTTTCTGGATTATCTAGAAAGGCATTAATTCAATGCCCAACTCCACCGTTTTTATTATTGTGATTAATTTTAATAGTTGCATATTTTTTAACATGCTTATCAGCATTTTGCATAGCAACTGATAAATTAGCTATTTTAAACATTGAAACATCATTAAAGCTATCACCGATTGCAATTGTGTTTTCAATTGAAATATCGTAATATCTCATAAGCATACTTAAAGCTTTTCCCTTTGATGCTTTAAGGCTGGTGATGTCAAATACTGGAGTTAGACCTTCTCCTTTAGATCAATATGAAAATTCAGCCAAATCAGAAAATTTTGTTTTTAAATATTTTCTTAATTTTTCTGGATCTGTAGTTTCTTTTACATCAAATAAAACTCCAGTAGGTTGAAGAGGAATTTTAAAAAAGTCAAGTCCAATTCTTTTCTTTGGAGTATTATGCAAGCTAAAAACAGCTTCTAAATTAACATCTTTTCTTTGAAGCTGAACTCAGTCAGGACCTTCAATTACTAAATTTGAAATTTCATTTTTAACATAGTCATCGCCTAAAATATAAAGCGCTTCGTTTAAGTTTAAATATTTAATGTGTGGAATAAAAGTTTTGTCTAAAGGATGATGAATATGTGCACCGTTATAGTTTACGACAACGGTATTTAAATTTAAAGTTTTATAAATTTCTTGAGTACTTCTTCAAGGACGGCCAGTTAATATGCACACAACATGCCCTTCTTTAACTGCCCTTTGAACTGCCTTAATTGTAACTTCGTGAATTTCGCCTGTTCTTGATGATTGAAGGGTAGTTCCATCAAGGTCAATTGCAAACAAAAACCGGTTTTTATTGTTTTGAATTTTGGTTGTTTTCATATACATCCCTCATAAGTTAAGAAATTATACCAAAATATCGTTTATTGCCTATTTATAGTCATATATGTTAAATTTAATATATAATTCCATGAAATGAAAGATATAACCCAGCTTGTTGGAAAATTTACAAAGATTAAAGCCGGTGGCCCAGAAGTCGGATGAGGGCTATATATTTTCCAATCAACTGATTCGCTATTGCGTAACTGCATGGTTTATATAACCAAAAAAAGTGTTGGTTCAATGCCAACATTATTTAGAAACTACAAAATTGATTTAGTAAATAATTCAAATCCAAATTACAAAAATTCTTCAAAAACATTAGTAGCATTTACAGAATTCTACGAAGATCAATTAACTCAAGAAGAAAAAAACAAACTTCTTGAAACTATTTTGCTTAAAGTTAAAAATTTAGGTAAAGTAAAAATCGAAAGAATTATTAAAAATTTTGGTTTTGATATTTTTAAGCATCATAGTGACATAGATGCTTTAAAAGAACAAACCAAAGATATTCTTACAAATCTGCAAATTGAAAGCCTTTATGAGTATTTTCAAAATCATTTAGATTTAATTAAAAGTTCATTTTTAAACAGCAAAGAAATTAGTAACTTTGATATTTTTATCGAACAAAATAAATTAAGTGACCTTAAAGAATTTTTAGTTAAAAAACACCCTTCTAATTTTGATTTTTTAAAGCATTATAAAGTTAGCGATCCTTATGTTTGATACAACAGAAATGAATTTGATAACTTTGCGCTTCTTGATTATTTTGCTCTTAAATTAAATTGAGGAATGTCTTGCGATGAAAGAATTAATGCGCTAACTAAATTTTGTTTTTTAGAACTAATTACTAACAATTCAACCATGGTTGAATTGCGTTTATTAAATTCTAAAATCAAAGAATTTATTCACGAAGAAAATTCTTATTGAAATGGTTATCCAGAAGACAAAAATGAACTAGAAAAAACCTTTAAAGTTGTTAGAGAAATTGATGGCAAAATTTATGTTGCTTTAAGCATTATTTATGACAAAGAAAAAAAGATTGCCAGCTTTTTAAAAATGCTTAATTCACTAAATCCTATTGTTTTAGATTCACTTCCTGATAGTGAAACTAAGACTTTGTCTGAGGGACAAAAAAGTGCATATGAAAGCTTTCTTAAAAACAATATAACCATTATTTCAGGAGCACCTGGAACCGGTAAAAGTCACATCATTAAACATATTCACAACACCTTAAAACAAAACAAATATAAAAACCAAAAAGAATATGCAATTTTAGCTCCTACTGGAAAAGCTAGCCTTTCAGTTTCTGAAAAAATAAACGCCAAAGTTTCAACTATTCATTCGTTTCTGCAAATCGAACCAAGTAGCGAACACACTATTAAAGTAAAACAAATTAACACTGAAGTTAAGTTTTTAATCATTGACGAATTTTCAATGGTTAATACTTATATTTTTAATTTATTAATTAGAGCTTGTCCTAATTTAATAAAACTAGTTTTAGTAGGTGATGTTGATCAGCTTCCTGCAATAGGACCTGGTAATTTACTTTCAGATATTGTTGAAAGTAAATTATTTAATGTGTTTTATTTAGATAAATATTTTAGAAGTGATTCAATTGAAATTTTTAATCACTTTAATTCAATTAAAACTAATTCGCCGCCTAATTTTAAAGACGGAATAATTAATTACATTAAATATTTAGATTCAAAATATTTATCAAGTGTAGTTGATTTATTTTGTGAAATAGCTAAAGAATCAGGCCTTGATAATTTAATGCTACTATCTCCAATGAAGGTTGGCGATAAAGGTCTTGATGCAATTAATAAAAAAATTCAAGATTTAATTAATCCTGATTCTGAATTAGTTTATAGCACTAAGTTTGGAAATAAATTTAAAATCAACGATAGAGTTATTCAACAAGAAAATAGACTCGATGATGACGTATATAATGGAGATATTGGTTTTATTAGAAAAAAAATCGGAACCAAAACTCAAGATATTAAAATATTAGTAGAATTTAAAAACAATAAATTAATTAAATATCCATTAAATGAATTTCTATCTCAGATAAAGTTGGCTTATGGAATTACTGTTCATAAATTTCAAGGTTCTGAAATTGATAACGTAATTTTTGCATTTGCAGATACTCACAAAAGAATGCTTTATAAAAAGTTAATTTATACAGGGCTTTCCAGAGCTAAAAAACAAATTTGAATAGTTACTAATAATAAAATTGATTATCCAAATTTAATAAAAGAAATTCAAAATGAAACTCCAATTTATACTAATTTAAAATACATTCTAAAAGGAAAATAATGAAATTAATAGTAGGTTTAGGTAATCCTGGTGATAAATATAAATTCACACGTCACAACGTTGGTTTTTTAGTTATAGATTTAATTTGTCAAAAATTAAAAATAACTCTAGATAAAGAAAAAACACATGGAAGTTATGCTAAGTTTGAAGACTTTATAATCGCTAAACCTAACACCTATATGAATTTAAGTGGAAACTTCGTTTTAGAGCTTGCTAACTTTTTTAAAATAGCACCAGATGACATTTTAGTAATTCACGATGAAAAAGATTTTGAGCTTGGAAAAAGCGCAATTAAAATCGGCGGATCAGGTGGAAGCCATAATGGTGTTTTAGATGTTATAAATAAGCTCAATACTCAAAACTTTAAACGTTTAAAAATCGGTATTGGACAAAACAAAGAAATGGCACTTAAAGACTATGTATTGCAAAGATTTTCACTTGAAGAATTTAGCGTATTAGAGCCGGTATTAAATCAAGCTGCTGATGTTTGCATTCAATATAGTTTTAACGATATTCATTATTTAATGAATAAATACAACCAAAAGAAAAAAAATGGAAACTAAATATTTAATAGCAGTATCAGGTGGAGCTGATAGCATGTTTTTACTTGATAAATATAAACATAAAAACATAGTAGTAGCTCACGTTAATTACAATCAAAGAAATGATTCAAATTTTGACGAAGAACTTGTTAGAAATTACTGCGAAAAAAATAATATAAAACTTGAAATTTTATCTTTAAATAAACAAGATTTTTTAAAAGGAAATTTTCAAGATTGAGCCAGAAAAGCAAGGTATTCTTTTTTTGAAAAAGTTTATAAAAAACATAACTGCAACAAGCTTTTAATAGCCCATCATAAACTTGATTTTTTAGAAACTTATTACATGCAAAAAGAATCAAATAAAATGAACTTTTTTTATGGAATTAAAAAAAGATCTTTTATTTTTGATATGCATGTCTATAGGCCATTTTTATATAAATACACAAAAAAACAAATTTATAAATTTTGTAGAAAAAATAAAATTCCATACCGTGATGACTATAGCAATTTTGAAAGTAAATACACTAGAAATATAGTTAGAAAATTGCTGCTTCAAAAAAATTTATTTTTATTAAATTTAACTTTTTTCAAAGTAGTTTTAATTAACTTTTTTAAATCATTTAAATATAAAAAAGTAACAAAAAAATTTGAAAATTTAAAGCAGCATAATTTTCAAATTAAAGACTTTAAGGGTAGATATTTAAACGAATTAATTTACCTGTATTTATCTGAATTAAATTTAGATTTAAATATTAATAAATACAAAATTTTATCCGTTAAAAGCTTTATATTAAGCGATAAAACTAACAAAGAATATCTTTTAGAAAAAAAATATTATCTTCAAAAAAAACAAAACAAAATCGTTTTAATCAACAAAGAAAATTAAGTGAAAATTTCTTAGTTTTTTTACTGCTTAAAAAAACCAAATTTAGGAAAAAATGGGCCATAAATAAGCTTATAATTTATAGGCCGTAAAAACATAATTTTGCTATAATACAATAATCTCATTATAGAGTATAGAAAAATGAAACAAAATATCAAAAGAAATTGAATTTGAATTCTAATTGTAATGATAGTTATTGGTATCATTTTGTACTTTTCAATTAGAAATTTATTTTCAGCAAAAGTTGCAGAATGATCAATCTCTGAATTGCTTAATAATATAGAACGTGCAAAAGAAAATACAACTGATGCACTTTATTTTAAAGAGATTACAGTAAATCCATTTACTAATTCAATTACTGGAGTATTCAATAATACAGATAATACTTCAACATCATTTGTAACATATACAAATTTAGATTTATTAAGACTTTCAGGAGTTGCTTCAGATCAAGGAGTAATTTCAAAAATATTTACTCCTGAAGTATTTCTAACAGCTAATAATGTTAGTGGGTCATTAAAATCAGTTGCTACTCCACAACCTAATCCATTCCTTGGAATACTTATATCATCAGTACCTGTACTTATTCTTATTTTTGTTATGGTCTGAATATATAGATCACAAGCAAAAATGATGAACGGTCAAGGTGGAGCTTTTGGTGGCGATAAAGGAACTGCTCAAATTATTAAATCTGACAAAAAATTCACTGACATTTCCGGAAACAAAGAACCAATTGAAGAAATTTCAGAAGTAGTTGACTATTTAAAAAATCCTGGTAAATATCAACAATCAGGAGCTAGAATGCCTCATGGTATTTTACTCGGAGGGCCTCCAGGAACTGGAAAAACTCTTCTTGCAAAAGCTACAGCTGGTGAAGCTAACGTTCCATTTTACTTTGTATCTGCATCAAGCTTTGTTGAGCTTTTTGTTGGTATGGGAGCAAAAAGAGTTCGTCAAGTAATTTCAGAAGCTAGAAAAAATTCTCCTGCAATAATTTTTATCGATGAGCTAGATGCTATCGGTAGAACAAGAGGAAGTGGTATCGGTGGTGGACACGATGAAAGAGAACAAACTCTTAACCAACTTCTTGTTGAAATGGACGGAATGAAAGAAAATTCAGGTCTATTATTTATTGCTGCAACCAATAGAACAGACGTATTAGATCCTGCGCTAATTCGTCCTGGACGTTTCGATAGAATAATTACCGTTGGTCTTCCTGACGTTAAAGAAAGAGAAGAAATTCTAAAGCTACACGCTAAAGGAAAACGCTTTGAAAGCAATGTAGATTTTGCAAACATTGCAAAAAGAACACCTGGTTTTTCAGGAGCTCAACTTGAAAACGTAATTAATGAAGCGGTGCTGCTTTCTATTAGAGAAGATACAAAAGTTATTAACTTATATCAAATTGATGAAGCCATTGATCGTGTAATGAGCGGTCCTGCTAAAAAATCAAGAACTATAACCAAAGAAGAACTCACAATGGTAGCCTACCATGAAGCTGGGCATGCCGTTGTTGGGATTAAAGTTCCAGGTGGAAATAAAGTTCAAAAAATAACTATAATTCCGCGTGGAAATGCTGGTGGATATAACTTAATGATGCCTGAAAATGAAAAATACAACTACTCTAAAGATGATTTATATGCAACTATAGCTAGCTTTATGGGTGGAAGAGCTGCTGAAGAAATAATCTATGGAGATAATAAAATCTCAACTGGTGCAGCTGATGATATTAAAAAGGCAACAAGCATCGCTAGAAGAATGGTTACTCAATTTGGAATGAGTGATTTAGGTCCAATTGAATACCAAAGCGATGAAGGAAGTCCATTTTTAGGAAAAACATTAGCCTCAAATTCTTCTTTATCAAATCAAGTTAATCATGAAATTGAACTTGAAATTCGAAAAATAATTTTTACTGCCAAAGAACAAGCTACAAAAATAATTAAACAAAATATTGAACTTTTAGAATTAATTAAGGAATCTTTACTTAAAAAAGAAACCATAGTTGGTGAGGAAATTGAATATATTGCAAAACATATGAAACTTCCGCCAGAAAAAACAGAAGAAAAAGATTTATCAAAAAATAGTGAAGATAACAATCTAGATTCACTAATTGAAAAAACATCTAAAAAAGAATAATTTAATAGCATTCATATTTGTTTCTAATTATCTTAATTTGTATATTTAAAATAATTAGATTTGCTAATTATTTTATTTTCCAAGGATATAATGTGAAATTTATTTAAAGAAACATTTTTATCGTTATTTAAAAACAAAATAACAATTATAGGTCTTACAATTTTGGTATTTCTATCAACTGCTGTTTTTGTTTTATTAAATGACGCTTCAAGTTCTATTAAAAAAGAATATAGCCGTTATACTAAGCAGTCAAAACTTCATGATATAACAGTGGATTTAAATATCCCTAATTCAGGAAGTGCTTATAATGATGGATACTACATAAATTCACTTGATAGAAACCTTGGAGGAAGTTTTTATGATCGCCCAATTCACTATATAAAAAGCGATTATAAAACAACTTCTAATATTTTAGACATTAACAATATTAAAGATGAATACATTAATTTATCTAGTTTTGTTGATGATTCAAATTATGTTAATAAATATCTTGCAAAAGATGATTTCCTTCGTTTTTATAATATCTATGATCCAAATTCAACAAGCGCGCTAAAGCTTCAGCTGAATTTTAATCAACCACAAAAAACTTTTACGCTGCCTGAAGATTATTCTTTCCAGGTTTATAACAAAGTAAATAACGCTTACCAAGTTGATTTTAATAATTTTGTCATTAATTTAAATGATGAAATTCACTTTGACAAAACTTATAAACTAAGCGATATTGCTACCATTACTTTTGATAATTCAAAAGCTATAGTTAGTCAGCTTTCTACTTTATTTATAAATGTAGTTAGTAAGCAAGCAACTTTTGATATCTTAAAAGGTCGCCAATGAGTTGAAGAAAAAAGCGGTTATAGAGTTACTATGAATGATTTAGTTAAGTTTTTAAAACTAACTAAAACTTCACAAAATAGCTTCATCTATAACCTTAATCTAGCTAACGCTAGCAACGTTTATTCTAATTTAAATTCATCTTCAGAAACTAATGATATTTTTAATGCTGCCTTGAAAGACACTTTCACATTTAATTTACTATCTTCAAAAAGACTAGATTTCAAAAACCCAACTAGCATTATTTTTAGGAAAACAACTAGCTATAAAGTTCCTAATGTAATTGCTGCTCAAAGGGAAAACATTGAGTATTTCGAAAGAAAGCACTACACTACCACATATGATAAAGATAACGCCGATAAATGACTTGGCTCATATAAAATCGTTATTGATAATTTAAAAGACCAAAACAATGGCGAAATTCCAAAAGAATTTAGCGACTTTTCATATTGATATAAAAACGTTTCAGTTTATTTTATTCGTTATGACAATAATGGTCGCCTTGACGAACAAAATAAAGAAAAAGTATTAGACTTTAACTCATTTGTTTCTTTAGATGAAGTTAAAAACACAAAGCTTTCAATAGGCCCACTGGATGACCAATATCCTAATACTTTCCTTTATAACTATTTATTAAAAGAACCTCAAACTATTGAGCAAATTGAAAAATTTTCAAATATAACAACTCAGCAGTATAACAACTTAATTAATCCTGATATTTTAAGCAATACATTTAACTACATTAAAAACCAAGCTAAAAAAGTTACTCAAAATTCAATAGTAAAATACGTTGAAAATAAATTTGGTAAAGACAATTTAGGATTAAGACAAACAGTTACCGTTGAATCTGTTGATAATTCAGGAAATAAATCTGTATTTAACTTTATTAATTTAGGAAACGCTAATAACGAAATTAACGGTGTTAAATTAAATGTTGATAAACCATTTTACGAAAGCCAAGATTCTACTGCGCTTTCTACATTAAACAACCAAGACTTAGCTAGTTATTTTAAAACTAGAGAATTAGATCCTTACGTTGTTCAAACTCTTTTATTAAATGCTAAACATAACTTTTCAAGTGACAGGGATTATATAATTCCTGAATTTGATTATTGAAATGTAACCTATACTAAAAACACATCAAATACAGTTGAAAATTTAAGCAATGTTAAAATTTACAAACTTGCTAACTTTATAGGTGATAATCCTAAACCAAATTCCGAATATAACAAATTTAATGGATATGGAATATTTTCATATGGTGATGATTTTGTTTTAGTAAAAGCAGTCTATGATGATGATGGCAAAATAACTCACTGAGTTAATGCTGACGTTGTTCCTTCATTTAACGATATTGTTAGAGGTGGTGATATTGAAAGATTTTTCAGACAACGTAACTTAACACTAGAGCTACAATATATCAACCCTAATGGATGAGTTAAAGTCGATAATTTATTTAGTAACATCGTTTATCTTCCATTTTACTTTAGAGCGCCAAAGCCTGATTTAATCGCAGAAGCGCTAAACAATAATTCCATTGAAAAAGGAATGCAAGAAATACAAAAAGCTCTGCTTAATACTGACCTATATAAAAAAGGCTTTATTACTACAAACGAGATTTTTGTTTTAATTGCATCAGCTACCAAAGTTGCAAACGATAATAGCTTTGCAAAGATTTATGCTGAAGGAAATATTAACTTAAATATTGTTCCTAAAATGGTTTATCAGTTAATTTATGAACTTTCTCATAATCCAACTGGTGAATATGTAAGCAAGATTCTAACTAGCTTTTTAACAACTGCAAAACAATACGTTAATACCAAAGAAGGTCTTACGAAAGAAATTAAAAATCTATCAAGTATTTTTTCTATCTTTGGATTTAACGAAATACTTCAATTTTTATCTCTTGATGCGCTAACTAAAATTATTGAAAATCCATCAAAAGTTATTAATGGGCTTCTTCAAATAGTATCTTCAATTGACTTTAGAAACTTTGCAGATAAAATCAAAGAGTTTTTAGATACCGAATACGATAAAGTTACAACTATAAATGAAATTGACTACACTAGAAAATTCTCATTATATGAAATAGGGACTTGACTATTAGAATCAATTGATCAAAAAAGATTTAAAGATGGAGTTAATACCATCATTGATTCAATTAATCCAAGCGGAATAATTGAATACGTAAAACAAATCTTTGGTCCTATTTTAGGTAATTCTTTTGGTGAGCTTTTAAATAAACTAGACGCTTTCAAAAATACAGATACACAATATAAAAATTTAACAACTGGAATTAAAGAACTTGTTTCACTGCTTGACTTTAATATTTTAAGAAGCAGCCTTGCGGAAGCTACTGAAATTCACACTTTCCAAATTGAAAATTCTTTAATTGATCCAATTACTAAAAAACCATTTACCAAAATCGAAAACTTCACTGCTGGAGTTATAAATAACGCAGACGTTGTTAAGTCTCTTTTAAGAGCCTTATTTTCAGTGCCAGGAAGTGATAAAACATTTAAAGATATAATAATTAAAATGCTGAATATTTCTTCAAAAGGTCAAGTTATTCAAATATCAAATGATCAAAGCTTAATTATTCCAGCCGATGATCCAGATAAGCTAGGGCTTTTTGACTTAATAAATTTACTTGGAAATTCACAGCAATCATTTAGTGAAAGCAAAGTTGAAGAAAAAAATAGCTTTACTTATGGAAGTGATTTATTTAGCAACATCATTACCTTTTTAATTCTTCATGAAAAAGATTCAGTATTAAACTTTAGAAACTTAAATAACACTGAAAAATTCATAGCTGCTAATGTCTTTAGATGAGATTCGAAATCAAGAGTAACTCAAAAAGATATCGCTGCTGAAATTCAAAAGTGAGCTAAAATAGTTAAGCTTTTTGAATATAGACCAAACGCAAATAGATACAGCAAAGAATTAAGTTTATCTAACCTTGCAACTTATAGCCTTAACTTTACATCTACTAATAACAATAATTTATTCTGACAAACTACAAGCAATTTAATTCGTCAGTTAGTTCCTATCGCTGAGCCTACCAAATTTAATTACGTTAAAGATGGATATCAAAGCATGATTCTTTGATGAGATATTTTATTCTCAGATGAAAAAATCTCATATCAAAGAAAATTAGATTTTGCCAAGGATTTATTAAAACTAGCAAATGAACCAAGTGTTATTGATAGCTTTAATTCATTTGATCTATTCCAGCCTTCTGCTGAAAATATAATTCAATATGAAAAAACCAACTTTGGTGTTTCTAGATCGATTGCAAATCCTGAAAGAATGCGTGAGCTATTCTTTACAAAATCAGGAAGTAGATACACAAATATTTATCTACAAAAACTTGCAGATAAATATCCAGAGTTTCGTGAATTTATTGAAAACAATGAGCTTTTAATAACTCAAGAGTTTTCATATTTAGCATCATCTGATATGTATGTTCGTCAAGGCGACGATAGTAATTTAGATAACCAAGTGCCTTTAAAATATAAAGGACTTAGATCTAATCTTGCAGATAACTTTTTAAATGGTATTGCATCAAATAATTTAATTAGAGACAATCTTGATGTTATTCAATATATTTTAAAAGTGGGATATAGCAATAACATTGGCGGAATTAATCCAGTATTTCTATCACTGCTTGGAATTTCTAATATATTAATCGATCCAGTTCTTAGATATAGCAATCCTCAATATTTAATTTGAGCTTTAGCTGATACTTCATCTGTTAATTTAAACCAAGATTCAGTTATATCAAATTTAGCCTACTTTATCCAAAATAAATTAGTTAACTTTTATAACCTAATAAATGGAAATTCTAATACTTTAAATGTTTTATTAAATAACTTATTCAAAGACTATCCATCAATTAACCCAATTAACGAATACGATAGCTATCAAACAATTGCAATTGACAATGACTTCTTTGAAAAGCTTAAAGAAAAAACAGATGCAGATTTAGAAAATAATTTATTTTTAGGAATAAACTTTACCGACTTTTTACTTAATGTTATTAACTCAATAACATCTTTAAACGCGGCTAATAACGTTTTAGTATTTAACCAAAATTCATCATACGTTGCCAAAGCTAACTACGCATGACTTCAACAAAATAATAAAAAAATCTACAGCGGTGAAATTCCAGACAATCCAATTAAAATGCTGGCGCTTCTTAACTCTTTACCAGAAGATAACATTTTAAATGTTAACGGTGTTAAATTTATAATCATTGGTCAAGAAATAACTGCTGATTATTTATATCCAGTTATTGACGAAGAAAACCTTCAAGTAGATACAAAATCACAAGGAATAATCTACGTTAACCAAAATGGTTTCGATAGAATCCGTAACTCATATAGAAATAATGTTGTTAAAGAATATGTAGTTGCTAAAATTCCAGGTGAAACCACCGATGAACAAAAAAGTGAAATTAGAAACAACATCGAAAACTACGTTCAAGAAACTATCGACGATAGCGCTAAAATTAAAAGAACTTATCTAACAAACGAGCTTGACGGAATTAACCCTGAAAGATCATTAAGAGTTAGAATAATTGACTCAATTATTTCTTCTATTAATAAGTCACTAATAGCTCTAACTGGAATACTAATATTCTTTGTTACTGTTTCAGTTATCTTCATTATTAAAAGATATATATTCAATAAAAATAAAGTTATAGGAATACTTATTTCTCAAGGATATTCACCATGAGAAATAGTATTTTCAATGACTACATTTTCTATCTTTATAATTTTCTTTGGTGGAATACTTGGATATGTAGTTGGATTTACTAGCCAGGCGGCCGTAATTCATGTTATTAAAAACTACTGGACGCTTCCGATAGTTACGCTTAACTTTTCATGAGTATCGCTTCTTGTTACTTTAATGATTCCATTTTTAGCTATAACTGTTTTAATTTATTCAATTACTATTTCGTCACTAAGATTTAAATCAATTGATTTAATGTCTGGAGTTTATGAAGTTAAACTTGGTAGAGTTCAAAGAATATTTAGCAGCTTATTTAAAAGCAAAAAAATAACTACTAAATTTAGTGCGTCGCTAATCTTTAATAGTTTCTGAAAATTATTTTCATTTGGTACATCAATATTTTTAACATCGATAGTTACTATCTTTGCTTTTACGGCAACCACGGTATTTGACAAAGCCATAAACGAAACTTATAAAAATCGTTTATATAACTATAAATACGATTTAAAAACACCAACCGTTGAATCTAATGCTTATAAAACATTTAACGGTTCAACATTAGATAATCAGCTTTATGTTCCGCTAGGACATAGTAGTGAAATTAATTCATATGCAGGCGATTACTTCCGTCCAGGATTTTCTAATTCAATTAATACTAACTTTGCAAATGGTAATCCAGAATATAACGATCCGCACGTATTAACTCAATTCTCACTTAATATAAGAATTAATGGTGGAGTTAGCGTTGATCCATTTAATTTAATTTTTAACTCTCTTCCAGATTCGCAGAAAAACAAAATAATAGTAACTAGAAATATAATCGGAAAAGAGCTCGAAAAAACTCAAGATAATCTAGTTTACAATTCAAATAATGAAATCGATATAAGCAAGACTTCTAAAATTAATAAAGTAGGATTTTTCGGTTACATTCCAGATAATTTAGTAATTCAAAATGGAAAGTTTTGATACTTCCAATATAACGATGCTAAAAATGAATATGAAAGAGTTCAAATAACCACCGGAGCATATAGAAACGAATATAGACAGTTTTTAATAAACGGTTATAAAAAACTATATGAAGATCCTAAAAAAACTCAAGACTTTTTAATTTCATTTGGTGGAATTTATTTAGATAATAGATTCGATGAAACCTATACTTACGCGCAAGCGATATTTAATGATAATTCAATAAATTTATATGGATATCGTCCTGATTCTAAACAAATTCAAGTTTATGACAACAACGTAAATATTCTTAAAAAAATAAACGATGAATTTGATGCAAATCCAGATTTAAACAAACCAATTCCTTTAATTATTAATGAAGTTGCTAGATATAAATACCTACTTCAAAGAAACCAAATTATTACTTTAAAAATTGAAAATACAACTGATAGATTTAAGGAAAAATTTGACAAAGAAATAAATTCAAATAGAGAGCTAAGTGATAATACTTATAAATTCAAAATAGTTGATATTTCTAAAACATATATCAACACCGAATTTATAATTCCTCATCAAGCTGCGAATTTAATTACGAAATTAGATAAGCTAAACTTTGGTGAAGACACCGGGCCATTCAATGGAATTCTTTCTAAAAATGAAATTCCTAGTCTACTACTTTCATCGGCATCACTATATTCATATAGTAACTTCTGAGGAGTGGTTGCGGCAATTGATACCAACTCAATGAGTAGAATTGATAAAGTTGCTTTATTTAATTCTCTATTTGGATCAAAATTAACCAATCCAAATGACTTTACTGAAGGTGTATTAAAGACAAATGGTTATAGTGATTTTGAAATAGCTAAATTTATTAACCCTAACTTTAACCAAAATGATAGAAATGCAATTTATGATAACTATCATCAAACGATAAATAATCCAGATGGTGCAATAAATAAATTCCTAGCAGCCTATAACGATATGCCTTATGTAATAGTTGCATCTAATTTAGACGCTAAAAACATAGAACTTTCATTTACAACTATAACAGCTAATACTGTTAAAGTTATAATAACTTTCGTATCGATAATATTCTTTATAACATCGATAGTAATATTAATTATTTTCTCAACAATATTAATTAATGAAAACACTAAAAACATTGCAATTTGAAGTATTTTAGGATACTCAAATAAAGAAAAAGTAAAAATGTTTTTCGGAATATTTATTCCATTTATATTAGTAGCTTTCCTTCTGGCTATTCCGCTTGCGATTGCTATTATGCAAATCTTTAGTATAACGCTAACTTACGTTGCCCCGATTGCTATTCCTTCAATGATAAATGCAGTTAATATTTTTGCAACTCTTGGAGTAGTACTAGGAGTATTTAGCATAACTTCGGTTATACTGTGAATAAATATGAATAAAATTAAAGCAGTTGATTTACTAAAAGGAAAATAATGATTTTTAACTTCAAAAAAAATAATAAAAAACCAGATCCCGAAATTAAAGATAAAGACAAAGAAAAAAATAAGGAACAAGATCAAGCTAAAACCAAAGAAAAAGATAAAACCCAAAAGCTTGAAAAAGAAAAAAAGATTGTCTTAAAATCTAAACCAAAAAAAGAACCAAAACCTAAAAGAGCTCCTCGTATATCATTAAAAGAAAAAAACCAAAGAAAATTTAACGATGATTTAGAAGAGCAAAACGTTGAGGTTTTAAATAAAAAAGAGCTTGGCGTAAAAGTAACTAAGAAAAATATCTTTGAGCTTCTTGACAAAGACGGCGGAAAAAATAAAGTTTTAGTCGATGCTAAAATTGCCAAAATTCTAAAAAAAGCCAGTAGCAAAAAAAGAGCTAAAGACGAGCAAAAAGCTTTAACAAATTCTAAAGATGCAATTATAGAAGTTAGAAATGTTTCTAAATACTATCTTTTAGGAAATGTTGTAACTCGGGTTTTAAAAGATATTTCAGTTACTATTAATAAAGGTGAATTCGTCTTAATTTACGGTAAATCAGGTGGCGGAAAATCAACATTGCTTAACTTAATTTCAGGACTTGATCGTCCTAATAATGGTCATATAATAGTATGCGATACTAACCTTCCATACTATAGCGATTCGCAGCTAACATACTTTAGAAGAAAGCACGTTAGCTTTATCTTCCAAAACTATAACCTTTTAAATAATTTAAATGGTTATGATAATGTTTTAACAGGAGCTTATCTTCAAAAAGATAAATCAAAAAAATTAGACATTGATGAGTTATTTAAAGAATTTGATCTTTTAGATATAAAAGATAAATATCCATCACAAATGTCAGGAGGTCAGCAGCAAAGAGTTTCAATTTTAAGAGCGCTAGCTAAAAACGCTGAAATTATCTTTGCCGATGAGCCTACCGGAGCTCTTGACGAAAAAACTTCGCAAATAGTTTTATCTTATTTAGTTGATATCAACCAAAAGCTAAAAACTACCATTGTAATGGTTACCCACGATCCTAAAGCTATTGAAATTGCAAATAAAGTCATAACAGTATCAAAAGGAAAAATTGAAAGTGTTAAAATAAATAAAAGTCCAAAACATCCAAAAGAAATATATCTGCATTAAAATGAGCATTAAATTAACAGAACAAGAACAAATTAGATTATCTAAATTAGATACATATAAAAAATTAAATATCAATCCATTTGAAAAAATTGAAAAGAATTTAAACTACGTATATTCAAAAGATTTAAAAGAAAAATATTCTAGCTATTCTAAAGAAGAGCTAGAAAGCATGGATCTTTATTTTGATTTATATGGAAGAATAACTTCACAAAGAGGACCTTTTATTGTTATAAAAGACTACTTTGATAAAATCCAACTTTATTTCAATAAAAAAGAACACCTATATTTAGCAGAGTTAGTTAGCAACTTAGATTTAGGTGACATTATTCATGCACATGGAAAGCTATCAAAGACTAATACCGGAGAACTTGTTGTTAAAATAAAAACTTTAAAACTTTTAACAAAAGCGCTAAAACCTCTTCCTGATAAATTCCACGGTCTTAGTGACATTGAAGAAATATATCGTCATAGATATTTAGATTTAATATCAAATGAACATTCAATGGAAGTATTTAAAAAACGTAGCAAAATAATTTCTTTAATAAGAAGGTATTTTGATTCGAATATGTATCTTGAAGTTGAAACCCCATTTTTAAGTAACTATATTTCAGGAGCAGCCGCTAAACCTTTTAAAACTTTTCATAACGCTTTAAGCCAAGAATTTACTTTAAGAATAGCGACTGAAATTCCTCTTAAAAAACTTTTAATTGGAGGAATTGATAGAGTTTATGAAATGGGAAGAATCTTTAGAAACGAAGGAATAGATACAACCCATAATCCAGAATTTACTACTATAGAATTCTATGAAGCTTATTCTAATTTAGAAAAAATGATGCAACGCACTGAAGAGCTTTTTAAATTAATCGCCAAAGAATTAAATTTAAAAACTCTCCAAAATAAAGGCGAGGAAATAAATCTAGAAGAGCCATTTAAAAGAGTAAATATGATCGATGAAGTTTCTAAAGCAACTGGAGTTGATTTTAGAAACGTAACACTAGAAAAAGCGCTTGAGCTAGCAAAAGAACACGGTGTAAAACTTAAAAAATATTACACCGTAGGACATATCTCTAATGAGCTTTTTGAAAAACTAATTGAAAAAACTTTAGTTCAACCAACTTTTGTAATGGGGCATCCTATCGAAATTTCTCCTCTAACATACGAAGCTAGTGATCCTAGATATGTTGAAAGAGCAGAGTTATTTATCAACGGTAAAGAATATGCAAATATGTATACCGAGCTTAGCAACCCAATTGAACAGCTTAAAAGATTTGAAGATCAATTAAATGAAAAAGCACAAGGTAACGATGAATCTAGTGACATTGATTGAGACTTTATAGAAGCTCTAAAATACGGAATGCCTCCAGCAGGAGGATGTGGTATTGGAATTGATCGTCTGGTAATGCTTTTTACTGAAAAAGAATCAATTCGTGACGTTTTATTTTTCCCTACACTTAAAAACAAAAAAAGTCAAGGCTAACTACCTTGCTTTTTTATATAATAATTAAACCACAACATAACCACAACGCAATAAACCACAAATGAAAAACCACAAACAAACCACAAAACCACAACAAAATTTAAAAAATCTTTAAGGACAATTTATGAAAAAACTCTTCACTAGTGAATCAGTTGGTAGAGGACATCCTGATAAAATTTGTGATCAAATTTCAGATGCAATTTTAGATGCATATTTAACATGAGATCCTCATTCTAAAGTAGCAGTTGAAACCATGGTAAGTGGAAATAATGTCTTCATCGCCGGAGAAGTTAAATCTAAAGTAACTGTGGACGTGATTGAAATTGCTAAAAACGTTTTACGTAACATTGGTTATTATTCAAATAACACTTCATTTATAACAGATATAAAATCGCAATCAGAAAATATCGCTATGGGAGTTAATCTTCAAGATAGCGATGATCTAGGAGCTGGTGACCAAGGATTTATGTTTGGTTACGCAACTAATGAAACCAGCCAGTATATGCCACTGGGAATTACTTTATGTAATAAGATCGTAAGCCGCGCTGGAATGCTAATTAAAAATCAAGAATTCAAAGACGCTAAAGAGGATATGAAAACTCAAGTAACTCTTGATTATAGTGATCCACAAAACGTTAAAGTTGACAGTATTATATTTAGCTGTCATCACAATGAAAAATATAACGAAACAAAATTCAAAAACTACATTAAAACTCAAATTCTAAAGCCAGTTTTAGATGAATTTAATTTAGAACTTCCTGAAAGAATTTTAATTAATCCAACTGGTAAATTTGTAATCGGTGGACCATTTTCAGATACAGGTTTAACAGGTAGAAAAATAATAGTAGATACCTACGGAGGATCAGCTCGTCATGGTGGAGGAGCTTTCTCTGGAAAAGATGCAACCAAACTTGATCGTTCAGGAGCATACATGGCTCGTTGAATTGCCAAAAATTTAGTTGCAGCTAATATCGCAGATAAAATTGAAGTTCAAATTGCTTATTCAATTGGAGTAGCTAAGCCAGTATCGGTAATGGTTAATACATTTGGGGAAAATAAAGTTCCAGAAGATGTAGTGCTTGACGCAATACTAAATAACTTTGAATTAACTCCAAAAGGAATTATTAAAAGTTTAAATTTAAACAAACCAATTTATCAAAAATCATCAGTGTATGGACACTTTGGTAGAGAAGATTTTCAATTTACTTGAGAGTCACTTGATAAAGTAGAAGCAATTAGAGAATTTGTAATTTCAAAAGGATTTAATATTTAATGAAAAAAATAAAATTTAGTTTTAAAGATTTAAATACAAATTACTTTTTTCTAAAATGCTTAATGCTTGTTTCTGTTCACTTTTTATATTTAGCAGATTGAATTTGAAATGGTGTTGGAATTGAACACTTTACAACAATTTGTACTTACTTTTTTGGTTTGATTTTAGCGCATTTATTTTTATTTGTTTTTTATAGAAATAAAAAAAATAAGGAGTTAAAATTTGATAAATTTTGAAATTCAAAACAAAAGAAATCAACGCTTTTATTTTTAGTATTTTTTGTATTTGTATTTTTAATTTTTTCAAGACTAAATTTAATTTGATCAGATCCAGATACATTTCCTTATTCAAATAGTTTTCATAGAACTTTATATAACTTTTGAGCTATTTTTTGAGATGGAATTTTAGTATTTAATTCATTTATAGTAATAGCTTCAGTTTTATTTTTAACACTGCTTAGCGATTATGTATTTAAATTAATTTATTACACAAAACCAAAATACAACGCAGTTGAAAAATCTAAAGCTAAACTTAAAAACTTTGCAGTTATTTATCTTGGTGTTGTTACAAGTTTATGAATTCAAATTGCAATGCTGTTAAAGCATATTTACTATAAAGAAACAGCAACCTTAGCGCAAATTGTTAATCCTGTATTTTTATTAATTTTATTAGTTGGATTTGCATTATTTGTTTTTGTTTATTTTAATGTTAATTTAAATAATTTAAAAATAACTAAAGATGAAAAAAGTCAAATATTTAAATTTAGTAAAAATTTATATTATTGATTTTTATTAATTGTTTTAGCATGATTTTTTATCAGCTGAATTCCTTATACTTATTATTTTTTGGTAACAAATTACCAAGTAATAAGAGGATTTAAAGAACGTAATTCAATTGACATTAATCCTAGCAGTTGAAATTTTGTGCATATGAGTTATTTAGCCTTTAATTCAATGCTAATTATCATGCCTTCTAGTTTGCTATTAACATGTGCGTTTAGCTTTTTATCTAGAAAACATTGAAGCTATAAACTAAAATAAAAAAAGAAAAACCATATCGCATTGATGTGGTTTTTAATTTTTAAAATTATTATTTTCCTTGAACAAGTTTAACTAACTTTTCAAAAGTTTGTGGTTGATTGATTGCAAGTTCTGAAAGCATTTTTCTGTTAATTAAAACTTCAGCTTTTTTAAGACCATTAATAAATTGTGAATAACTTAATCCATGTGGTCTAACCGCTGCATTAATACGAGCGATTCATAATTTTCTAAAGTTTCTTTTTACTTGCTTACGGTCTCTAAAAGCGTAAGTTCAAGATTTAACAACTGCTTGTTTTGCAACTTTGTAACCAACTGATTTGTGACCGAAATATCCTTTAGCAAGTTTTATTCATTTTTTTCTTCTTGCTCTGGTAACGGTTCCGCCTTTTACTCTAGCCATATTTTAAATCTCCTTACCCTTATAACATAAACTTAAATCTCTTGAAGTCACTTCTTTTCATAAATGAAGCTTTACGAGATTGTCTTTTTTGTTTTTTAGTTTTATTTTGCGCAAGATGAGATCTAAATGCTTGTTCACGTTTAATTTTTCCAGTTGCTGTAACTTTAACACGCTTTTTTAAAGCGCTTTTAGTTTTCATTTTTGGCATTATTTGTCCTTATTTTGTAAATCTTTATCTTTGTCTTTTTCTTTTAAGTCTTTTAGATATTTTGCTATTTTTTGTTTATTAGGTAGCAGGTTTATATTTAAAAAACGCTCACTAGGATTTTTAACATCTAGCGATGAATCACAAATATCTACAAGAGTTTGATAAAACTTATCTAAGGTCTCAAATCCTAATTCTTTACGTGCAATTTCACGGCCTCTTAACTTTAAAGAAACTTTAATACGATCACCTTTAAGAAGGTATTCTCTTGCTTTTTTACTTTTGGTTTCTAAGTCAGCTTTACCAATAAAAGGAGTTAGTCTAATTTCTTTATTTTGAACATTAGATTGTTTTTCTTTTTTCTCTTTTTGGTTCTTTTTAGAAATGTATTTAAATTTTCCATAATCTAAAATTCTAACCACAGGTGTTGGATCGGTTGCAATTAAAACTAAATCTTTTCCTTGCTCTTTGGCAATTTGAAGAATTTTATCTTTTTGATATAAACCTAATTTTTCACCTTCTTCAGAAATAACAAAAACTTCTCTATATGGAATGTTGGCATTTAAGATATGCTTTGGTTGAGGTTTTTTTGAATTGTGTTGAATAGTATCTCCTAGATAAAAAACAAAGTGGTTATTACCACTTCTTGCATAAAATATATCTTTAGTGAAAATAAGAAGATATATTTAATTGTAGCAAAACCCAAGGCTACTGGCCATCAGGTGAGAAGTGATTCTACTTTCTGCAATTAAATATTGCTTTATTATTTTACCAAATTTTATTATTGTAAAATGCATTATTTATATTAACTGTTATATAATATAAATCAACATATAATATGAAAAAAGAATTTAAAAATAGATTAAAAGAATTTTTAGAAATTTCAGCAATGTCTCGTTATGAAGAACCAGTTGTTGATGAACTAAAAAAAACTTTAAATAAATTAGACTTTAGTCTTTCAAGAGATAATTTCGGATCTTTAATTGCCTATAAAAAAGCCAAAAGCGCAAAAGCGCCAAAAGTAATGATTGCCGCTCACATGGATGAGGTTGGTTTTCTAGTTAGATCAATTGATTCTAAAGGTCAGCTACTACTATCTCCTGTTGGAGGAATTTGACCAACTACAGTTGTAGGAACTAAAGCGGTATTAATCACTAGTGAAAATAAAAAATATAATGGTGTATTTGGTCACACTAGCATTCACATCATGGAAAGAGAAAAAGTTACCAAAGCTCTAACCAACAAAGAGCTTTACGCAGACTTTGGTTTCTCTAGCGATAAGGAAGCTTTAGAGCATGGCGTTCAAGTTGGTGATAGAGTTGCAATGACCGGTGAAAGTGTTGAGCTTTTCAACGATGATTTAGTGGCTGGTAAAGCAATGGATAATAGAGCTGGAGTTGCGGTTTTAGAACAAGTTGCAAAAGAAGTTTCTGATTTAAAACTAGATGTTAATTTATATTTAGTTTGAACTGTTCAAGAAGAAGTAGGAACCAGAGGAGCTATAACTAGCACCTCGCTAGTAGATCCTGATATTGCAATCGCGCTTGATACTACTTCATCACATGATACAATTAATACAATTCCAGGAACAACATCATTAGGCAAAGGTGCAGCTCTTAGAGTTTTTGATAATGGCATGATGGCCGATCCAAAACTGATAAGTTTTTTACTAAAAGTTGCCAAGAAACATAAAGTTAAAGCTTATAAATTTGTTTCAATGGGCGGAGGAACTGACGCTTCTTCAATGCAATATGCAAAAGGAGGAGCAGCAACAACTACGCTATCTCTTCCACAGAGATATTTACATAGCCCAATTGGAATTTGTTCGGTTTCAGATTTACTTGAAACAAAAAAATTACTTGTTAATTTTGTAAAAGAATTAACAACACAAAAATACGAAAAAGAAATTAAATATAGTTAGGAGAATTTATGGTTGAAATGCAAACTTATGCATTTGTTCTGATGATGATTTTTGTTGTAATAGGAGTTGGTTTTGCAGTAGCTATTGTTACATTTATTTATGTTAAAAAGTTATTTGAAAAACAAATGAGAGAAAATCCACCTATTTCAGAAAAAATGATTAAAGTAATGTTTGAACAAATGGGTCGTCCAGCGTCACAGAAACAAATCAAACAAGTTATGAATTCAATGAAAGCTGCGAAAGATTCAAAATAACAAAACGCAAATTTTAATTGAAAATAAAATATAAATAATGGACATGTTAATGTGTTCATTTTTTATTTTTTAATTACTTTTTATTAATTTATAAAAAGAAAAAATCCCAAAACCAAAAAATGGCTTTGAGATTTGTTTATAAAATGTACATGTAATTTTATTAAACTAAGGAAAAAATAAAATTCAAAAATATTTTTAGAATTTTTTAAATATTAAAAAGTTAAAAGTTATAAATTTAATATAGTTAAATATTTTTTAAAAGCAAAGTCGCGGCATTTCTGCCGCGTAGCGCCTTATGAATTTTATTTTTCTTCTTTATTCTCTACTTTTTCCTCAGCTGGTTCTTGAGTTTGTTTTTCTTGCATGCTTTGAATTTCTTTGTCAAGCTTTTTAAGTTCTTCTACAAGATAAACTTTGTAATCGTTTCAAGCTTTAAGTTCTTTAGTTCTTGAAGTTTTTTCAAGAAGTCCTTCTAAAACTGCTAATTGATCTAATAAGTCATTTGAAGGTGATGTAAATTTAAGAGCATCAAATACTTCTTGATATTGTTTTTTTTCTTCTTCTGTGAATTCTTTTTTGAATTCTTTTAATAATTCTTGGTAAATGTAGCTTAATTTATATTCGTTAACTGCTGAAGTTTTAAGTTCTACTTGAATATCTTCTTCAGTAGCTTTAATTACTTTAAGATATTCTTTTCTTTTTACTTTATATTGTTTTAGTTGGTCGTTAAATTGTTTATCTAATTGAGCAATTTTTTCTTTTAAAAGTAAATCAGAAATATGGAATTTAACGCTTTGAGATAATTCTTTAACAAGTTCATCAAGGAAATCTCTTTGGCTTTGAATAAATCTAGAAACAACTAAATCTTTTTTAACAAAAACTTTGTATTGTCCTAAGTATTCTTCAGATCCTAAAGGTGAATCTTTAAATTCTTTGCTATCTAATTTTAGTGAGTTAACTCTTCTAACTTCTTTTAAATTAATTTCAAAAGTAGCTTCTTTATCTCTATAGTTTTTAACGTAATATGTTGAAGGAAAAGTTGCTTTAATTTCACCTTTTCATCCAGCTTTTTTTCCAAGAAGTTGTTCTTCAAAACCAGCTATAAATTGCGCTGATCCTAAAACTAGTGAATAATCTTCAGCTTCTCCACCTTCAAAAGCTTCGCCATCAATGTAACCTTTAAAGTCAAAAAGAACTTCATCACCTTTTTTGGCTTCGTCTTCAACTTTAACTCTACTTCTACCTTCATTTAATCTAGTTTCAATAGATTCTAAAACGTCTTTATCAGTTACTTTTTCTAATTTTAATTCTGTTTTAGCTGACTTAACATCTAAATCACTAACGGTTGGAACTTTGGCAAATTTATAATCAAATGTAAGTCCGTTTTCTTTTTCTTTTAAATCAATTGTATAAGCAAAAGTAACTGGTTCTTTTCTTTCCATTAATTGTTTATAAACTTCATTTAAATTTTCTTTTGAAAGATTTTGTAAAACTCTATCAAGTAAATCTTTTGAATTTAATCTAGCTCTTAGCACTTCTTTAGGAGCTTTACCAGCTCTATATCCATTGACTTTAATTTTTTTAAGAGCTTCTGTTTCAAGCTTTTGATATTCTTTATCAACTTGTTCTTTTGAAGCAAATAAAGAAACTACAAGTTCTGTTTCTGTATTTGTAAATTTAAAATCTGACATTATTTTTTCCTTAATTCAAGCTTAATGTAAAAATTAATTATGGTAATAATTATTAATTTATATTTTACATTAATTTTTTTATAACTTTGTTAATGAAAATTTATTTAATTTGTAAAATAAAATAAAATTAAATTAGGTAATTTATGAAAAAAACAAAAATTAAACTAATTCCATTAATTGCAAGTCTAAGCTTAATTCCTACAATTGCAATTTCATGTGGAGCTGCAGCAAAAAGCGAACCTGTTAAAGAAGATGAAAACAAACAGTCGCAACAACCTCAACCAAAGCAACCAATTGAAAATGGTCCTCAAAGCGTGGGAGATATTCAAACCATGCTTACTAATGTAACCTTTGCAAAATCACTAACAGAAAACACTGTTTTTACAGAACTTCAAAAATCACTATCACAGCTTGACCCTCAAGCGAAAAGCGAAAAACTTACAAAATTTACAAGCGTATTAAACGAAGTTAAAGAATTAATCAAAGATCTTGATTTAGTAGAATTATCAGCTAGAAGTTATACACAAGATGATTTAACAAATCGCGAGCTAGTTGTTACTAAATTAAAGTATCCAAGTTTAGATCCAAAACTTAAAGAATTAAGATCAGCTCTTAATGATTTACTTTCAGATTTAATTGGATTTAGCGAGCAAATCCCAGGTTATTTAAACCTTACAGAAAACTTAAATCAAAAAGTTTTTAATGCACTTAAAAACGATACTTTAAATAATTTAAAAGACACCACTCAAGCAAGCGCTGTCAATATTAGCCAAAGCACAATAGATAATATTTTAAATAAATACATTGAAGAAAAAGCTAAGGCTCAGCAGTGATTTACAAAGATGAATCTTCCTAAAGAATTGCAAATTAAATATTTCAATTTAGCTTTAGGAAATACCAAAGCAGAGCTTGACAAAGAAATCGCAAAAAATATTCAATTCCAAAACGCCTTCACTCCAAGTGTGGAAGCAACTCAGCCTTCTAGCTTATTTGCTTCAGAAACAAATGTAGTTTCAAATGAAGCTAGCCCTAATCCTCCAATGATTAGCCTTGAGGATTTTCAAAGATTAATTTCACAGTCAAGATCTTCAATAGATATTGCCGCAAATACTTATCCAAAATACACAAATAAATTTTGAACTCTAAAATCAGAAATTCTTTATAAAGAAATCTATGATAGAACATTTTCTTTAGCTTATGGATTTAATGAATATGATCCAAAAGCAGAAAATGGAGGAAATAAAGATTGAGTAGGAACTCTAGGAGGAACTGCTTGACTTCTTGATTATCATAAAAATACTCAAAATCCAAATAAATATAAATTATTTTTAGCAACTAATTTACACGTTATAGGATATTTATCAAATACCTTAACCGAAGAGCAAGATAAACATTTAAATTACTTTGATCCAACTGGATTTAAAGCTAATGGAATAGCTCTTGGAAAACAAGTTCAAACTCCTAGTTTTGCTGCCGTGGCTAATAACACCAGAAACAACCAAAATCCAATTTATTATGGGAACATGGCTGGTTTTAGCACAGTAATTAAGCAAACTGGAAGTTATAAAAATTTAGATTCAGTTATATCAAATGCTAAGCTTATTTTTGCTGCAGTAGATTTTGTAAAAAGAAGCAACGTTGAAAGATATCAAGAAAGTCTGCTAAAAGCCTTTGACCATGATAGTAAAAATTCTTTTGAAGCAAAAAATACTAGCATCCAAAAAGATAGAAACGTATTTGATGCAAAAGTTGAATATCAAAAACAACAAAACTTTGTTCCATTTTACCAGGACTTTGGAGTTTTTGCAGTCGATGTTGATTTAACAAATGCTGATGCAACTTTTAAATCATGAATCACAAATGCAACTGCGGCAGTTGATAAACAAGTATCAAGAAAATATACTAATTTATCACCTAATAATTTAGATCTTTTAAGCCCTACTCCTAGCATGGATTATGTTTCAGCATCAAAATATTTAAGCGATGATAAAAGCACTTTTAAATGAAAAGAATTAATTCTGCCTAACGCTAAAAATCTTTATATTGCCGGATACCCTGCAGATCAAAGTAAAGCGCAATGAATGAAAAATAATCCAACTGAAAGATCTTCAAGAGAGCTAACTTCAGCGCAAAATTCTTCGCTGAAAAATAATAATTTATTTTCTCTACAAAATGGAACTTGAACATCAAGAACCATTAACGATGCAAGTAACTCTCCATCACTATATAAAGACTTATGACATAGATACTTTGCTCAAGACTATGGATATAATCTAGATGTTAACTTTTCATCGCTATACTTTGGAGCTTCTGGATCTATGGTTTTAGATGAATTTGGTCAAACTGTAGGGATTTATAATTTAGTTTCACAAAATGCCACTTTTGGAGATCTACTAAAACCTGCTAAATTCACTCAGCTAACATTGACTAATCCAGTTTTAGATGAAGGCGGAAAATTATTAATGCCAGCTTATAATCTTCTTGATGGTAGCGATCAAGCTAAATTCCCAGAGCAAACCAGATCATTCCGTCAAAACTTAAGGTATTTATATCAAAATGGCTTCGAAGATGGTGATAACAAAACCGCGCTATTCCCTGATGGATTTTAATAATAATTAATTTGAAAAATACAGATTTTATTAAGTTTGTATTTTTTTATTATTTGGCTAAAATTATTATAATAATAAAAAATCTTAAACAAGTTTTTCTATTAAATTTTAAAGTTTTAAGCTTTAAAAATTTTTGACACGAAAAATGGAAATATTTTATATAATGAATATTACTATGCTAATTATTTGCATCGCTTAAATTTAAGAGGAGAATCATGAGTAAACGTACTTATCAACCAAATAAACGTAAACACGTTAAAGTTCACGGTTTTAGAAGTAGAATGTCTACTAAAAACGGAAGAAAAATTTTAGCTGCAAGACGTGCAAAAGGTAGAAAAAGATTAACAGTTTCAGATAAATAATCTTTCTTAAAAAATGAAAAAACAATATCGACTTCGAAAAAATTGAGAATTCGATTTAGTTCTTAAAAATAAAAAATTTATCGCTAATAAATATGTAATTGTCTACTATAAAAAAGCAAGCGTTTTCAAAGTAGGAATTACAGTTCCTAAAAAATTTGCCAATTCAGTTGGAAGAAATTATCACAAACGCCAAATGAAAGCTATCGTGCATAAAATGAATTTGTATAACTATCCATATGAGATGGTAATAATTATTAGAAAAAATTTTATTAACTGCAATTTTTTAACAAAAGTTATCGAAATTGAAAAAATATTTACCCAATTTAAACAACAGAATGAAAAGATCAAATAATTTTAACTACTTTACAGCTGAAAAAGACCCAACTGTTCAAAGAAAAAATACATTAAAAAAAGTTTTTAAGTGATTAAAAATTCTTTTTTATACTTTCTTCTTTGGTCTTACACTTACAGGGTGTATTCAAAACTTTGTTGTTACATCATCAAATACCGTAGGAAATGGAATTGAATTTTACAACAGCAAAAAAGATGTTGTTCCTAGAGTTAATACACTAGACGCTAAAGAAACAACAACATCATATGTCGATGCAAACGGAGAAACTCAAAGCTTTACAACAAAAGAACTTAAAGGTAATGCTTTAGATGCAGTTCTTTTAAATAATAGAAGCGTTTTAGAAAAACTAAGAGAACAATCACAAAAAAACGGTGGTAATTTTGGAGAATACAACAGCTTAACTTCTTCATTTTATCTAAACGTTAGCGAAGAAGGATTTAGCAATCCTGATGCAAAAATCTTTGTAAACAATGGAAAATATTTATTTGCAACTAACGGAAATAAAACCTATGAGTTTGTAAATGAAATTAAACCAATTTACGTTTTAGCACCACTAAATAATAATGTCGTTGCTCAAATTAGTAAAGTTACTGAAACTACAACAGATGAAAATGGTACTCAAAGTGTAAAAGATAAACTCTACACCGACGAGCAAAGCCAAGAGAAAAGATTTGGAATTAAATACGTATCAGGACTAGCTAGAATTAATGACTATTCAAGCGATGCTTACGTTGCTAAGCCAACACTAAAATACTCTCGTGATGTTTTACAACTTTACTATAACTATGAATTTGGTCCTTCTTCAGAGTTTTACAAACAACTAGGAAGCGATGTTTCAAAATTTTTAAAATCAAAAATTGATTCAATTCAAGATAAAACAATAGTAGGAACTGGAAATAATTCACCACTATTTTATTTAACACCAAAACAATATTCTTTAGTTAACTACTATAGCAATAGAATGAAGGTTATTTTAAGTAACCTTGGTTGGTATAAAAAAGAAACTGTAGAAAACGTTGCAATTGATTTTTCATCATCTAAAAACTTTTTAGTTGACGATGCATTAAAATACAATGCCGATAGCAATATATTAGACACTAGAACCGATGAAAAAGAATTACTTGGTTCTGGTGGAACTGTTCAAAACCCAGTTACTGACTGAGGACAATCATGACAATATGGACCATTTTACGGTTTAATTGTTTATCCATTTTCAGCGCTAATTAATGCCATAACTAATTCGCTTCCAAGCCTTGATGGATGATCATCAATTATTGCGATATTAGTTTTAGTTCTTCTAACTAGATTATTTAGTTTATTTATTACTTTTAAAGCTACAATAGTTCAATCAGCACAAGAAGATTTAAGAGTCAAAAAAGCTGCAATAGAAAACAAATATAAAGGTTTTGAAAACAACAAGCAAATGAAAATGCGTAAGCAAAAAGAAATTGCTGACCTTTATAAGAAAAACAATATTAATGTTTTAGATGGGTTCTTGCCGCAACTTGTTGCTATGCCAATTTTCTTTGCTATGTGACGGGCAATTCAAGCAGTGCCTTCAATTAAAGCTACAACTTGACTTGGAATTAACTTCGGTGCTACTTCATGAAGAGAAGTAATCGCTGGAAACTTTATTTATCTATGAATAATAATTGTAGTTGTAATTATTCAATTTACATCTCAGCTCATTCCACATTGATTAAATAAAAAACGTCTTAAAGAAAGAACTACAGTTGCTGAAGTTCAAGCACTTAAAAAATCAGAAAGATACCAAACTATATTTATTATTGTTTTCACATTTATGGCGATAATATTTACAGCTGGTGTGCAAGTGTATTGACTATTTACCGGAATCTGACAAACATTCCAAGTAATAGGACTACATAAACTTAGAAAAACTCAGTGATTTAAAAATAAATACTCACGTAAAAAACCAGCATAAATCTGCATGTGCAGATTTTTGTTATTTAAAAGGAACATATGAAATTTTTTAGCGAAACAGTTAAATTAGAAAAAAACAAATGACTAGAGGCTCAAAGAGATTCTCTTGCTGCTTTAGAAGAAATTAAAAAAAAGCAACCAAGTCTTACAATAAATCAAAGTGAAATTTTAGATTTTGCATTTATGAATTTATCTCTTCAAATGACAGATGAACATTGAAAACAAAAATTAGATTCAAATCCAAATTTTGTAGTTTATAAACCTTTACTGCAAAATCACAAAAAGACAGTAGATTCACTTGAAGTGGAATACAAAACATATTATCTAGATGATCTAGAAAAATTTAGCTTTGACGATAGCTATAAATCAGAATTAAAGGTAGAAAGTAATTATGAAGAACTTCTTCAAGATTACATTGAAAAATTTATTCAAAACTACGAATTTCACTTACCTAAAAAAGATGCGCCAGTAGCAGCTGGTGATTATTGTAAAGTTGTCTTTTATCAAAAAGAAGAACAAAAAACCTCAGAACGTCCTGTATTTGTCTACGCTGGCAAAAGTAAAGACCAGTTAGCTTTTGAAATTCTTTCACTAGAATTAAACAAACCTAAAGCAATAGATTTTTACGGGCTAAAAGGTTACGTTGAAGTATTGGAAGCATTTGAAGTTAAACATATGCCAATTACTGAAGAAAACGTAAAACTTTTAAATTTACCATTTGCACAAACTTTAGCTGATTTAAAAAATGCAGTTTACAAACAAGTTAGAGAAAACATTGTTGCAAATTGTTTATATTACTACGGAAATGATGCGCTAAATTTCTATACATTAAATAACAAAGATATTGCAAAAATAGAATTTGAAAAAGATTTAGAAGCTGCTACTAGACAAATGGATCAAAGTAAAAATCCTAACTTTGCAAACTACACTCTTAAAAAATTTAGTGTTGAAGTAATGCTTAGACAAAAATGAAATATCGATGTAACCGAAGAAGAGCTTCACGCAGAGCTGCAAATTGTTAATTCTTTTATTAATCCGCCAAAAAATAGTAGCGTTAACTGACCACGTCTATATCACGTAGTATTTTGTAAAAAATTAGGACTTCGTCTGTTAAAGAAAAACTTCCCAGAAGTTTACAATGAGCATAAAGAATTCGTCAGAGTTTCTTAATAATTTTGGTATTATTTAAAAACTAAAAATAAGGAGAAAAATGAACAACCTAAAAGCACCTGCATATGTTTTTGATACCGCCTTCCCAGAAGGTGCATCAACTATTTTATTTAAAATTGGTTCATATGAATTTCACCTTTATTCTTTAATGCTTATGCTTGGAATATTGTGTTCTATTTTAACTATTATTTTCTTTTGAAATAGAGCAAAAATTAGTTCTGATATTTTAATTGTTTTTATAATGATAACCATTCCAACTTCGCTAATTGGAGCTCGTCTTGGTTTTGTTTTTGAGTCATTAATTTATCACCCAGAAACGCTTCAAGTTTCTAAATGGTATGCAATCTGAAACGGAGGACTTTCAATTCAGGGGGGAGTTCTTCTAGCAATGATAGCCGACGTTATATATGCATATAGAATTAGATTAAAAATTGATATGCGTAAAGTAGCTAGCATTATAATTCCAACTATTTTAATTGGGCAATTTGTTGGTCGTTGAGGAAACTACGTAAACCATGAAGTTTATGGAAAAATCGACTGAGATGGACATTCTGTTTTAATTTTTGGAAAAGACTTTGCTAGAAATATGTATATCTCAGATACATATTCAGCATCACTAGGACTTCAAGGAGCTTATAGATATCCATTATTTTTATATGAAGCTCTACTTAACTTAGCTGGATATTTATTAATTGTTTGAGTGTTTAATTTATTTGGGCTATTTAAACCTGGAGTTACTTCAGGAATGTATCTAGCTTGATATGGAGTGGTTCGTCTAGCGATGGAGCCTCTTCGTCAAGAAGCATTTTTATTCTATTCACTATTAGCGATATTTTTCACTTTAACTGGACTAGTTATAATGGTTTATTACCAGTTTTTTAATAGAGTTAAATACTATAAAATCAAGCGTAAATATTACTATGATTATTTAATGGTTGATTTGGTAAAATATAACCAGTGAGTGCAAAAAACATCATATAGTGCCCTTTTTTATGCTGTTTTTTCATTTTTTCAAAAAAACGTAACAAGAAAGCTAATTAAAAAATAATAATGCAAAACGAAAAATACGATTTATTAATCATCGGTAGCGGACCTGCTGGATTAAACGCTGCTTTATATGCTTCAAGAGCAAATTTAAAAGTAGGATTTGTCGAAAAAGGAGCTCCAGGTGGAAAGCTTTCAACTACATCAAAAGTTGAAAACTGACTTGGAACAAAAATGATTGATGGAGCTGCGCTAGCCTTAGAATTCTTTGATCACGCTCAAGCTTATGGAGCGCAGTATATCTACGGAGAAGTTGCTTCTATTAAATCTCATTCACTATTTGACAAAGAAGTTCTTTTAAAAGATGGAAAAGTTTTAAAAGCTAAAACTATATTAATAGCTACCGGAATGGTTAATAGAGTTCCTACTTTTATTAAAAATATTGATAGTTTTTTAAATAGAGGCGTGAGTTTTTGTGCTATTTGTGATGGACCATTATATGGTAAAAACCCAACTATAGTTCTTGGTGGTGGAAATTCTGCCGTTGAAGAAAGCGCTTATCTTTCAAAGATTGCATCTGAAGTTCATTTAGTTGTTAAAGAAGCTAGCTTTAGAGCAGAGCCTAGCCTTGTTGATGATCTTAAAAAACTTCCAAATGTTCACATTTACATGGAAAGTGAAATTAAAGAACTAAGAGGTGAGTCTAATTTAAAATCAGCAATAATAGTTGATAAAAATGGAGTCGAAAAAGAAATTAAAGTAGCTTCATTTTTCCCTTATATTGGATTTATTCCAGCAGCAGATTTTGCTAAAGAATTAAATATTTTAGACGATAAAGGCTTTATTCCTACTAACGAATCAATGGAAACTAGCGTTAGAGGAATTTTCGCCGCAGGTGACATTAGAAGCAAGGAAATTCGTCAAATTATAACCGCAGCAAGTGAAGGTGCTATGGCTGCTAAAAAAATTTCAGACTTATTAAATTCAAGCAATTAATTTGCTTGTTTTTTTAAAATTATGCTTAATTTAACAGTAACTTATAAAGATCGAATCGATAAATATATTGCCTCTAATTCTAGCCTATCTAGAGCCGATATCCAAGAATTAATTAAATCAAAGGCCGTTTTTGTAAATAATGGTCTAGTATGCAAACCTAGCTATATTGTTCATCCGCCGCAAGAGATAAAAATAATAAGGCTTTTAGATAAAACTCCTAAAATTGAAGCGCAAAATATCAAACTAGATATCATCTATGAAGACGATCATTTAGTCATAATCGATAAACCTAGCGGATTAATAGTTCATCCATCACCTACGCATTATGAAAATACTTTAGCTAATGGACTTCTTTATCATTTTAAAAATAATCTAAGTGATACTAATGGCCTTTTAAGACCGGGAATAGTTCATAGAATCGATAAAGACACCAGCGGACTACTTATCGTTACCAAAACTAACGCAGTGCATATTAAACTTGCTGAAATGTTTAAGAATCATAACATCAAGCGAAGCTATATTGCAATTTGTGATAATTTTTTAACTGATAAAAAATTAAGAATAAATCTTCCAATTGGCCTTGATCCTAAAAACCCACAAAAAAGAAAAGTAACAAACATTAAAGCTAAAGAAGCTATAACTAATGTAGAATTAATTAAAACCTTTTATCATGAAAAGCAACCTAAATCTTTAGTTAAATGTAATTTAGAAACCGGAAGAACTCATCAAATTAGAGTGCATCTAGCTCACATTAATAATCCAATATATGGCGATAATGTATATAATAAAAAAATAGATGACTTTAATCAAAGACTTCACGCTTATAAACTTGAATTTTTTCACCCAATGCTTGAAAAACAAATGACATTTTATAGCAAAGTACCAAGCGAATTTAATATTTGTGAATATGACTTTGAACTTCTAAAAGGTTAATTTGGTAAAATAATTAAAACGGAGATTAAATGTTTTTAGACAAAAATAAAATCCTTAATTACAGCGATGAAAATAAACTTTGAAATGACTATAACAAAGTCTTTTTTCATTATGTTATGTGATTTATCGCTGGATTGTTTTCGCTTTTTTTAGTAGAAGCAATTCAATTACTTCTTTTAGTAGTTTATAAAAATGATATTCTTTTAAGTTTTTATAAATTAGCACAACAGCAAAATCTTTCAAACCAAGAATCTTTCGCAATTCAAAGTTTTAATCAGCAGCTTGGTATTCAAATTTTTACAGCTCTTTTATATCTTGGAATTGCTGTGTATTTTGCATATACAGCCTTTGCCTCAAGAAAACTTAAATCATATTATCATTTATCTTCATTTGTAATTAATACTTTAGCAATTCTAATTATTGTTAAAGTAATAATGCTAGTGGTTTTTACCACAAATAGCAGCGTTGGACCTATAACTGGAACTGAAGTGCCAGCCTTAATTGCAATTTATGTAGTTTCGGTAGTAGCTAGCGTTTTAGTTGGGCTTGTATTCTTGCGTCCTGTTTCACTTATTAAAAAATCATTTGTATTTGCAAGAAGAAGAAACGAATTTATGAAAATGCAAGAGATGTTTAAAAATAGTCAAAGCAATCCAAATGGATTTGATCTTAATGCCTTTTTTAACCATGTTAATAATCAAAATAAAGATCCATATATGAAAAGTCAAGATGAACAAGCTTATCAAGACAATCCATATACTGGACAAAATTATAAAGCTCAAAACGTTAAATCTGAAAAAGATTTAAAAATCGAAAAGCTTTTATCACTTCCAAAAGAACAGCTCCACGAAATGGCCAAAATTTTAAATATTTTCGGTTATGAAAAACTTGACAAAAAAGAGTTAGCTGAAAAAATTTATAATTACACCAAAGACAAAAAATAAAAAGAAAAGCAAGGAACAAAAAACCTTGCTTTTAATTTAATAATACAGAAGAAATTATTTGAGAAATATTAATTATTTTTAATATTTAAGTAAAACTGATCATTAAATTTCAATAAAGAAACATAATGATATGGTGCCATTAACTGGACTTGAACCAGCGACCCCTTCCTTACCATGGAAGTGCTCTACCTGCTGAGCTATAACGGCATTTAGCTTATTTATTTTATCAAAATAAAATTAAAATAAAAAAATAATTTTAAAATAATTTTAGCAAATTATTACTTTATATGCTAAAATTAAAACATTATGTCAAAAAGAGATTATTACGAAGTTTTAGGTGTATCAAAATCAGCTAGCGCAGCTGAAATAAAAACTGCATATCGAAAGCTTGCAAAGCAATATCATCCTGATAAATTAAAAGATGGAACCAGTGATACTAAAATGCAAGAGCTCAATCAAGCTTATGAAGTTTTAAGTGATGAAAATAAAAGAAGAAAATATGATCAATATGGTCATGATGCTGAAAAATACGGTCAAGGATTTGGTGGATTTAGTGGCTTTGAAGGTTTTTCTGGTGGAGATTTTTCAGGCTTTGGTGGATTTGAAGATATCTTTAATATGTTCACCGGAAAAGGATCATCTAGAAGAAATCGTCCTATGCAAGGAGATGATCTAGAAAAAGAAATTGAAATTTCTTTTATAGATTCTATTGTTGGAACTGATTTAAAAATTGAAGCTCAAAAATATAACTTATGTTTATTTTGTAAAGGATCAGGAAATGATTCTTCAGCTACTATGAATACTTGTTCAACCTGTGATGGACATGGTAAGATTCAACGTAATAAATCATCTTTATTTGGAAGCCGCACTTTTGTCTATGAACAATGTCATTCATGTAATGGCTCAGGAAGAGTTTCTTCACAAAAATGTAAGCACTGTAAAGGTCATAAATACCAAAAAGAAATTAAAACCATTAAAATTAATATTCTTCCAGGAACTAAAAACGAATCAGTTGTAAAGCTTAGCGGTTATGGTTCACCTGGATATAATGGTGGCCCAAGTGGGGACTTATACATCGTAATAAGAGTAAGGCCTCATAAGTACTACCAAAGAGTTGAAAACGATTTATATCTTCAACTTCCAGTTTCTTTTTTAGATATATTAAAAGAAAGCACTATTTCAATTCCAACTCCTTGAGGAGAAAAAAGAATAAAACTTTCTAAAAAATATAATAGTGAGAAAACCATTAAAGTTCCTAACGCAGGAATTAAAACTTCAAAAGGTTTTAATGACTTAAAACTAGTTTTAAAAGTTGTAATGCCTGATTTAGATAAAAAAACTACAAAAGAACTCCTTGAAGCTACTAAAAACTTTAAAGATAAAACCAGTAGTGATTTTGTAGCCAGCGTTTTAAAAGCAAAGTAATTTTGCTTTTAATTTTTTTAAATAATAAAATATATAATTAATAAACATGTCAAATAACTTATATACTGCAGAAAGCATTAAAAAACTAAAAGGCCTAGAAGCCGTTAGAAAACGTCCAGGAATGTATATCGGTGGAGCCGATATACATGGACTTCATCATTTAATTGCCGAAATAGTAGATAATTCTATCGATGAAGCTCTAGCTGGATATGCCAGTGAAATCACCGTAACTCTTCATAGCGATTTATCGGTATCGGTTTTTGATAACGGTAGAGGAATACCAGTTGAAAAAGTCAAAGGTGAATCTAAAACTGCTGTAGAGCTAGTTTTCACCGAGCTTCACGCCGGAGGAAAGTTTTCTTCTGATTCATATAAAACCTCAGGAGGACTTCACGGAGTAGGGTCATCTGTAGTTAACGCGCTTTCTAGCAAATTAGAAGTTATTGTTTCAAGAAATGATAAAAGCTATAAAACCGCTTTTATCCAAGACTCAATTGTTGAAAAAACTCATGAAATTCCGCTACAATTTAAAAGAGGAACTTTAGTTAGATTTTGACCTGACTATAAATTCTTTAAAGACGCAAGGCTAAATTTTTCAACTATTGCAGAAAGATTGAAAGAATCATCATTTTTGGTTTCTAATCTAAAAATAACCATCATAGATGAAATTAAAAATCACAAAGAAGTTTATCAAAGTCAAAAAGGTTTAGAAGAATTTTTAGATTTTATAAACGGATCTAAAAGTGTTATATCAAAACCAGTATCTTATAAAGAAACTTTGAAAAATATTGAAGTAGAATTTGCTTTTCAATATAGCGATGATTATTCAAGTATTATTTTATCTTTTGTAAATAACGTTAAAACAATTGATGGCGGAAGCCATGAAGCAGGAATAAAATCTGCCTTTGTAAAAGTTATAAATGACTATGCTTTTAAAGAAGCTTTTATTAAAAAACAAGACCTTTTTGATTTTGAAGATATTAAAGAAGGGCTAAGCCTAATTTTATCTCTAAAAATTCCGGAAAATTTACTTGAATTTGTTGGGCAAACTAAATCAAAATTAGGAACCACAGAAGCAAGGCATATCGTCGAGGAAATAGCAACTAAAAAACTAGAAATTTGATTTTTAGATAATAAAAAAGAAGCTAAAAATATTGTTAATAAAATCAAAAATGCCTACGAGATAAGACTTGAAGAAAGAAAGCGTCGTCAGGAAAATCGTAAGTCTAAAAATATATTAAAAGAAAAATATATTTTAAGCGATAAGCTAACTCCGGCAATGAGTAAAAATCCTTTAGAAAAAGAATTATTTCTAGTCGAAGGAGATTCAGCTGGAGGAAGTGCTAAATCTGGTAGAAATCGTAATTTTCAAGCTATTTTACCATTACGTGGAAAAGTAATTAATAGCGAGAAATCTAAAATGCTTGAGATTTTAGAAAATACTGAAATAGCTACAATTATAAATAGCATCGGAGCTGGTTTTGGCAAAGACTTTGACTCTTCAAAAGCTCAATATAATAAAATAATAATAATGACTGATGCCGATACCGATGGAGCTCATATTCAAATTTTACTTCTTACATTTTTCTATCGCTTTATGAGAAAGTTAATAGAAGATGGCAAAATTTATATAGCGCTAGCGCCTTTATATAAAGTAACTTACAAAAGCAAAAATCAATATTACTATGCTTGAGATGATTCAGAACTTAAAGATATTTTAGAAAAAAATGCTCAATCAAGCTATGAAATTCAAAGATATAAAGGATTAGGTGAAATGAATTCAGATCAACTTTGGGAAACCACTATGAATCCTGAAACTAGAACCTTAATAAAAGCTACAATTAGCGATGCTATATTAGCTGAAAAAAGAGTAAGTACTTTAATGGGTGATAACGTTAAAATTAGAAAAGAATGAATCGATAATAACGTTAACTTTTCAAACGATGATGACTTTTTAGAACAAATAAATTAATATGCTTAATATAAAATACATTTTAGAAAACAAAGAATTAGTTAGAGACAAATTAATTAGCCGTAATTTTGATATTACTGTTTTTGATAATTTTTTAAGCCTAGCCCAAGAACGCGGAAAATTAATGTCAAGCGCGCAAGAGCAAAAATCAAAATTAACCAAACTATCAAAGCAATTTGGAATTTATAAAAACGATTTAGAAAAATTATCATTATTAAAAAAAGAAATTGAAAAAGTTAAATCACTAGAAACACAACTTACTAATCAGGCAAATGAATTAAATTTTAAACTAGATGAAATTTTAGCTACAATTCCTAATTTGCCATTAGATGAAATTCCTTTTGGAAAAGATGAAAACGATAATAAAGTCATTAACGTTTATGAAATAGGAACTAAAAAAGACTTTGAAAAGCCTCACTATGAAATAGCTAGTGAATTAAATATGATCGATATTCCTAGAGCGGTAAAACAATCTGGATCTAGATTTGTAATATATAAAAACGAAGGTTCAAAATTAGTAAGAGCTTTAATTAACTTTATGCTTGATTTACATAAACAAAAAGGCTATGATGAATTTTTAACCCCTTATTTAGTTAGATCAGAAATGCTCTTTGGTACAGGACAGCTTCCTAAATTTAAAGAAGATATGTTTAAGGTTGAAAATAGCGATTTATATTTAATTCCTACCGCTGAAATTACTTTAACTAATTACTATAATAATGAAATCGTTAATTTAGATAAACCTTTTAAAGCCTGCGCTTACACTGAATGCTTTAGATCAGAAGTCGGTTCTAGCGGAAAAGATACCAAAGGAATTATTCGTCAACATCAATTTAAAAAAGTTGAAATTGTAAAAGTTACAACTAAAGATGACGCTATAAAAGAATTTAATTTAATGCTAGAAGATGCTAAAAATGTTTTATTTAAATTAGAAATTCCTTTTAGAGAAGTTCTACTATCAACTGGTGACATGGGATTTTCTTCTAGAAAAACCATAGACTTAGAACTTTGACTTCCAAGCGAGTCAAAATATAGAGAAGTATCTAGCGTTTCTTATATGGGAGATTTCCAAGCTCGTAGAGCTAAAATAAGATACAAAAACCAAGATCAAAAAACTGAATATGCCCACACAATGAATGGTTCAGCTTTAGCTGTAGATAGACTAGTAGCAGCTATAATAGAACAATATTTAGATACTGATGGAAATTTAGTTATTCCTAAAGTTTTAGTTCCATATATGGGCATGAATAAAATTTATAAAAAATAAAAACCACAAAATGTGTGGTTCATATTCTAAGTGGTAATTTGTACCCTACAATATGGAAAATTACCGATTTTTAAAATCTGCTTTTTTTATTTTAATTGTTTGAATTTATAAATTTAAATTTATTATCGAAGTAATTCTAGTGTTATGTTTTTTTGAGCTAGCTTTGCATCATATCCATATTCACTTGAATTATTTTTAATTTCTCTTATTAAAGAAACATCACTAATACCAAGATCTTTAGCCATTTTTCTAAGAGAAAAGTTAAAGTTTTGTAACAAGAATTCTATTTTTCGCGAATATCGTAAGAAATTCGTTTATAATTTTTAAAGGTTTTAAATGAATGCTCTCAAGGTAGCATTTTTCTTTCTTTTTGTAGTGAGTTTTTAATAAAAAAAACTCCCACTTTACAATATGGGAAACAAAATATAGATATAATCATATTTTGTTTCTTAGTTTATAAGTTACTTTTTAACTCTTTTTTTCATTAATTTAACAATAAAGAAAGTTGCCATACCAAAAGTTGCAATTCCGACTAAAGCACCTAAAATACTTCATAAAATAACATTTGTTTTGTTTGTTTTAGGTTTTTTAGAATTATTGTTTTTTGTAACTGAACTTTCATCAGTTGTTGTATTTGAATTAGTTTGCTTTTCTGTTTTAACTGAATTATTTGTTTGTGATTCAGATGTTAGTGTGGCATTGCTTTCTGTTTCAGATGTATTAGATTCTTTTGAAATCGGATTATTTCCTTCATCAGCTGCTATGTCTTTATTTAATTCAGTAATTGGCATTTCAAGAGTATGAGCTTTAATTCCGAATACAACATAACCGTTTTTGCTATTTACTCATTCATTTTTGTATTTATAAAAACTCAAAATTTCTCTAGTTTCTCCACTTGCCATCAAATCAACGTTTTTTTCGCCTTCATTAGTAACATCCACTATGATTGAAAAATATTGACCTTTGTTTAAAATGATTTCTTTATCTAAATCAATTGTATAAAATCCTTTTTCACCAGAATTTGGAATTTGAACTGTTTGAGTTAATTTTAGTTCACCATCTTCCGGATTAGACATTAAAGAATCTTTAACATAAATTTTGATTTTGGCGGTAATATTTAGTCCTCTAAGCGCAAAATTAATTGATTTTAATTTTTCTACAACTTCATCATTTGCTTTTTTAACTGGAAAAATATTTGCCATTGTTCTTTCTTTAGTATCAAGAGTTGCAAATAAAGAAAATGAGTTTTTTGTATCATAATAATAAGTATTTTTATATGCATCATTTTTTTCTACTTCAACTGCCATTACTTCATGAATTAAATCTAATGAATCGTATGAAAGTATAAAGTATCCCTGAGAATGCATTTTAGTTCCTCAACTGTTTTTAACAATAAATCCACCTCTTCGAGTTGGTCTTTCGGGCCCAAAATTAGATTCATAATAAGTATCATCTCAACCAACAATAACTGAAGCATGATTTTTGATATTTTTTTGATTAGCAGATTTATTTACAATACTGGAATTTGGTTCATTATATCAAATAGTTTTAGGATGTAAATTCATCGCATTAAAAGAATAAGCAAATCCAACAGAACCATATTTGGCAATCGCTAATTTAATATCTTCAACAGTAGGATTAACTTTTACAGCATTTTTAATTTTAGCAATTGTGGGATTATCAAATTTAGGAAACTCACTTTGATTAGTTTGAAAGATTGGAGATGTGTTTCTCATTAAACCTGTAAATGCGTGAGATAAATAATTTCCTTCACCGAAAATTCCTCCTCATTGCTGAGCATCGGAATTTAAATTTAATTTATCTGCATTATGATTTCAACTATTACTTACATAATCAATTGCATGTTCATCAATATCTAAAGAATTTTTGGTGTAATTACCTATATTATTTTTTAACATATTAGTTTCTAACATCGAAGCAATTGTATATGCTCAACAAAGACTTTCAGTACCTTGATGTTTAACACTAGTAACCAAATTGTAATCTCTTGCATCAAAGAACTCCATTTTTGCAATTTCTTCTGCACTTTTATTTTTAAAAAAATCTAATTTTGGTGCATTAGAATTAACTGATGTGGTTGCACTTATTGTGCTAAAAGGTATTAATAAACCGGGACTAACTAATAAACTAGTTAATATTTTTTTATTTTTCAATCTCATATATATTTATTATAAATAAATATTTGCCTTTTTATCGATAAAATCAATAAAAACTGGAAAATGACACACTTAAAAATTTAACTATTCATTATCTATCAAATTTAATGTAAATTAAAATAAAAAATATATTGCACTTTTTTCAAATATTGAGATTACAAAAAAACAAATACACCTTCCTAACTTTAACACTTTTATTATTTTTGAGACTTTTTGAATTTCTTAATATATTTATATATTAAGAAATTTTTATTTTTTTCTTACATATATAGTAAATATATGGTATAATATAGTAAAAAGAACAAATTATGGCATCAGTACAAATTATTAAAAAGAATAAAACGCAATATGTAAGAATTGTGGAATCATATTGAGACAAAGAAGTTAAAAAACCCAAAATAAGAGAAGTTAAGTTTCTAGGAAAATTAGAAGATCTTACAAAAGATAATCCAAACTTTATTGAAGAATTAAAAGAATCTGTCAGTTCAAAGAAAAATAAAAAACAAAAAGATAGAAATGAACAAATTTTACAGATTATGAATTCGTTGAACTTGGACAAATTTAAAGGGACACAAATCAAAGGTTATGGAAATTTAGTTTATGAAGAAATTATGAATTATCTTGAATTACCAAGTTTCTTAACTGATTTACAAAAGAAAAATAGTAGATCAAAATATGACCTAGCATCAATTACAAAAATACTGATTTTAACAAGAATTTTAGAACCATCATCTAAACGAAGTTCAGTTGAAAAAATTAAAAAATATTGATACGAATTTAATGATAGTTTAAAAGATGTTTATCGATCTCTTGAGTTTTTACAAGATAAAAAAGTAGAAATTTTAAGCTATTTAAATGAACAATTTGTAGAAAAAATCAATAGAAATTTAACTTTTTGTTTTTATGATGTAACAACTGTTTATTTTGAAAGTTTTTTACCGGACGAATTTAGAAAATTTGGCTTTTCAAAAGATAATAAAGTTAACCAAACACAAGTAGTGTTAGGTCTTTTGATTGATGATATGGGAATACCAATTTATTACGATTTATTTCCTGGAAACACTTCTGATTTCTTAACTTTAAAACCTGTTTTAGAGAATATAAAAAAGGATTTAGGTATAGAGAAAATCACTATTGTTGCAGATAGAGTTTTAAACTCAAAAAGTAACTTATTAGCCATAAAAGAAGCAGGATATGACTACATTATGGCCTACAAAATCAAAGGTAAAGAAAATAAAATCGAAGGAATTTATGATCTTGAAATATATAAAATGATGTATGAAGAATTTGGTGTGAAAAAACAAGATCACAAAGAGTTTTTTAAATCAAATAATACTTTCTATGAAATTGATAACAAACTCATTTTAACTTTCTCAAGAAAGAGACAAAGAAGAGATAAAAAAGATCGTGAAAGACTCATTAAAAAAGCTGAAAAATTACTCAATTTATCAGCTATAAAATCAGAAATGAAAAAAGGTGGTAAGAAGTATTTAAAATTTACAGCTAACGAAGTTGAATTAGATCATCAAGCCATTTTAAAAGATGAAACTGCAGATGGTTTTTACGGAATTTTAACATCTCATGAAGATATGGATGAAAAGGAAATTATTAAGCAATATTCAAAACTTTGAAAAATTGAAGAAAGTTTTAGAGTAATGAAAACAAACTTTGAACTAAGACCTATTTTTCTTTCGAGAGAAAAGACAATTAAAGGGCATTTTTTAATTTGTTTTCTTGCACTCACAATCCAAAGATATTTAGAATTTGTTCTTGATTGCTGTGGTTATCCAATGCCTACAAACAAAATAATTGATGCAATTAAAAATCAAAAATTATCAATTATCCCAGAAATTAATACTTATATTAAAACAGAAGAATCTGAAGATTTCAAAACTATTTTAAAAGTTCTTGGAATTAAACCAATTGAGACTATTGGTAAATATGAAGATATTAAATTTACTATATAGGAATTGTATTATAAAAAACTACGAATAGCTCTATATTGTAGGGTTATTCGTAGTTTTAAGTTTTAATAGTGTCAAAGTTAGGAAAAAAGTCAAATTTTCAATATTTCTTATAGAATCTTGAAAAATTTCTTCTAAAAAATATTCAAATGAATCTTTTTCTTCAATTGAAACAATTCTATTTAGATCTTCATTTGTAAAAGCAACGCTTTCTATATAATCAAAATTATTTATATGTTTAAAGAAATCATTAGTTAAAACAATAATATTAAAATTATTTGAAAACTTAATTAATTCATTTATTAAAACAAAATCAAAATTTTTAATAATTAAATTTATTTTTTGATTATTATATTTTTGATTTTCCATTCATTTTATTAAAGATTTATTATCAATAAATTTATCGTTTTCTAAATTAAATAAATATTTTAAATATTTAGAATTATTTTCTTCAATAGATACAAATTCAAAACCTATTTTATTGTTTAATAAATTTTTAATTTCTAAAACTAATTTTTCATTTGCAATTTTTTGATTTTCAAAATCTAAATCATTAATTCATTGATTTAATAAACCTTTGCTATTGAAATTATATAAATCATGATATTTTGTTAAATTATCAATAATAATAAAATCTTTAATCGAATATTTATTGTTATTAATATTTATTGAAGATTGATTTTCTGCATGTTCAAATTCAAATAGTTTTCTAATAAACAAATCCGAATTATTAGTTTCTATGCAAACAATGCCATTATAGTTTTTAACAAAGCCTTTTAAATTTAAAAATTGAATCATTAAAGCTCTATATATTTATCCCTTTCATTATAAATTTCATTTAAAGATTTTTCGCCACTTAAAATTATCATGTTTTGATATTGATTTTCTGTTAAAAGAAGAATCCTTATATTTGCTCTATTTGGTATTTTAGAACTCAGTTTTTTTATTTCTGAATCGAATTGTGTGTGAACAGAAATATTTTTGCAGTAAACAGAATATTGAATCATGAAATAACCAAGAGATAAAATGTGTTTTTTAAAATTGGTGTATTCTTTGTTTTTTTCATCAACGCTATAAATATCGTACATTAATATAATTCTCATATATCTATTTTTTGTTTCAGTCAATTTCTAAACTTTCAAAATTAAAATCTTTATTTATAAAATTTTCTATTAATTTGCATATATATTCATTTACAGAAATGGGACTTTTATTTAATAATATTTTTTCTTCAAAAATTAAAAAAACTTTTTTCTTAAAATTAATAAAATCGTAATTTTTTTCAATAATTAACAATTCATAAACTAATTTATCTATTAAAAATCTAAAAGGTTCCATTAAATCAGTTGCTAAAGCAAAATGATTATTAAAACTTTTGTGAAAAACCCCAATTCTATTGTCGTAGCCTTTTTTTACTAAATTTCTAGATACATAAGTCATTAAAATTGTGTATCCATAGTTTAAAAATTTATTAATTTCGTTTTCCTTGTCGCTTCTATTAAAAGTGCTTCCGTACAAATTCTTAAAAGTTAATTTTGCAATATGTCCTTCCATTGAATTTTTATCACCTGGAGTTATTTTTTTGTAATAGAAATTAAATTTTTCTACATCTTCTTTATTGAGTAAACCAAAAAAATAAATTAAATTAACATAATTTGTAGTTTTAAGTTTAATTATTTTTTCTCAAGTTTTATCTTTGAATTCTTGTGTTCAATTTATTTGAGACAAAAAATTTTTATTTGAATAATAACCGCTTATGCTAAGTAATTGTACATTTGGTTCAAAATCTTTATTACAAATAATTAAGTTAATGTTATTACTTACTATAGCGTTTATTAATGGTACAGAAATTGTGCAATAAGGATTGGAAATTAAAATAGTATCTATATCTGACAATGGTAAAACAATTTTGTTGTTTTCTTTTTTTACAATTAAAGAATTTAAATGAAAAAATAAGTATTCTGTTTCTTTTATTTCAACAACTTTTTTTGCCATAATTTTTGTATAAAAAAAACCGAGTTACCTCGGCGTTTACGGCAGCTTATATAAGTGCATTATTGCATCTTACATAAGCGCCTTATTTTGGAATCGTACAATTATTTTGTTAAGTAAGTAATATATACGATAACATTATACAACAAAAAAATAAATTTAATTATTATTTTCTAATTTTTTAGTTCAGTTTAAATTGATCCCTAATGGATTTACATGTTCAATAATTTTATACTCATCAGGATTTGTTATTTTTTTCATTGAAACATATTTACATTTATCCATTTTTTTGTTAATTAATTTTATTTCCGCTTCTAAAGATGAAGATCTTAGTGTGCTAATATAGTATATTTGTTGATCTTTAAAATTTAATAATAATGCACTTGGTTTTACAAATTTTACAAATTCAATTTCATTAATTGAATTTAATTTTTTATTTTCCGGACGTTTTAAATTTATTTCATTCAATAGTTTTTCTTTATTATATGAATCAAAATCAAAAATATCTTTATCTTTATCACCAAAATGAATAACTCTAGAGTTAATTGGAACAAAAATACTTTCTTCTAAATCATTTTTATTTTTTAATCAAATAAAGCCAACACATTTATAGCTTTCATAAAAAGATTTAGTTTGATTTTTTGAATCCTTATGTACAGCTTGTTTATTTTTTAATGTAGCATCTTCTCTAAAAAACTTTAAATTTTTGATTTTTATAACTTTTTTCGGATCATTATGTTTAATAGCATCAAAAGTTAAAATTAATGAATTTTCTTTTTTACATTTATTTATAAAATCTTGGCTGAAAAATTCTGAAAATTTACTTGGTAAACTATCCATATATTTATTTAAAGCATTAATATCGCTTTTGCTATCTTTAAATTCTTCATTTTCTAAAATTTGTAAAATCTCATCAACTATATATTTTTCAGTTAATATACGTTTTCTTGAACCGTTTTTAATTTTTTTGTTTTTCTCGCTTTCTTGGTTTAAATCTTCAAGAATAAATTTTCTTAAATCTTTTCTAGAAAATAAATTAACCTTTTCTAATTTGTAAAAATTGTTCTCAAATTCTTTTACACCGTATAGTGTTTCGTTAAATAACTGGGTATTTAATTTAGTATTTGCTTTTCTAGAATATCTAACTTGATTTTGGAAATCAACATTATTTAAAACATTTTTAATTTCTATTGCATTTTCTCTAATTTTTAAAAAATTATGTTGATCTTTTCAATAATCTTTATCAGCTTTTTTAACTTCACCGGTTTCTTTATTTATTAAATAAACACCATCTTCTCTTCTTTGAACATCATAACTCTCATAAACTCTTAATTTGTTGTATAGCGTTTTTGTTAATAAAGAAAAAATGGCAATTATACTTGCATCTACTGCATGATGAAAAAATTGATTTCTATCTTTTTTTCAAAAATTAAATCTATAAACTTGTTCTTCATTTTTTCTTCACATACTTTTTCTTAAAAATGAAGTTATAGAACCGTTCATGCATACAACCTTAAATAATTTATTTTCATCATCTTTAGAGTGATGTTTAGAATAATTGTTTAATTGATCTCTAAATACCTTTGTTGCATAACGAGTATCATTTAAATTTCTCGCTAAAAAACCTAGATCTTTATATGGATCAAAAAGTTTTTTTGTTATGTTTTTAAATTTTAAATTAGGTTTTTTGTTTTTGAAAATTGAATTTTTTTCAGAATTATCTTTTGATTCTTTATCTGATTTTTGAACTAAATAAATTCTTTTAGCTCATGCTACGAATTTATTTCATTTAGCTTCTGGGTCTGATTCATTTTGATAATATTCTCAAACTGTTTTATTTTTTTTCAATTGGTTTGTTGACTTTTTGACTAATAATTTATTAAATCAAGAATCATCTGCTGATTTACTATAAGGAATTACATGGTCAATTTCTGTTTCATCTTCAATTTCATTAATTTTTATATCAAGTTGAGTATAGGGATCTTTTCTGTCTTGTTCGAATCAAAGAAAAAGTTTATTTCTAAAAACAACAGAATTTTCTATTTTATCTATAAATTTCTTCTTAGTAAAATCGTCAAACTTTTCAGTTTGATCAAGCTTTTCTTTTAATATTTTTATATTAGAGTTAGTAGCGTTATTTAATAATTTTTCTAAGTTAGGTTTAGTTAATTCTCTAGCCATTTCTATAACAACTTGACTTATTTCATACTTTTTCCCAAAATTTTTAATAATTTGGTTAAAAATTTTAATTGCTTGCAGTACGCTAGTTTTAACAGATAATGGAACTAATGCTTCTTTTAAAAAATTATCTTTTAAATATTTTTGATTTTGTTGAGCTTTTAATTCGGCTTTTTCGGTTCGTTTTTTTAATTCTTCATTACTATGTTTTAAAGATTCGTAGTTTTTTCCTTCATTATTACTTAATAAAAGTGGAATTATATGGTTAAAAGCTTTTTTAGAAAGGCTATGAGTTTTAGAAAATGATTCAAACTTTTCTTGGTCTGTTATTTCAAAAATATCTTCAACATTTTCTATAATTTCCAAATTATTATTTTTAATTTTTGGATAAAGTTCTTTTAGTAATTTTTTGAATCATTCATTTCTTTCTTTTAAATCAGAAGAATATGAAATAGCTAGATATATGGAATCTAAAAAATATAAAATTTCTGTGTTTTCTAACCCAAGAAGATAGTTCAAATCTAATTTTTTTTCTTTTAAAAACTTAATAAATACATATAAAGGTTTTAAACTAGAAAATTCTAAAGCAGCATCTGCAGTTGCATTTGATTTTTCGTAATATTTAACACCTTTTAAACCTAAAACTGTATCGTTTTCTAAATCTCTATTTTTTAAAATTTCTTCATTTAAATTGAAGTTTTCTAAAGCAAAATTTAATAAATATTTTTTTATTTTATCTTGAAGATTTTTATTAAATTTTTTATCAGAATATGTTTTGTTTTTTCAATTAAATAATTCTGCAAATACAAATTTTAAAATTTCGCTTTTTTGTTCAGCATTTAATCATCAATTTTTAAATTCTGTAAATTCGTTTTTTATTGTGCATATTTCATTTTGTAAATTAAAAATTAATGCAGAAGGTAAGTTCTTTGGTGCTCTAATTTCTTCTTCAAATAAAGAACATTTTCCTATTGTCTTATCTCATATATTTGAGTAATCTTTAAACTTATTTGTTTCTGGATCAATATCCGTTGAAAACACACCGTAAGCTGTACGACTATTTTTTGATCCTGGCCCTTTATTAAAAGGTCTTACATAATTAAATATTTTTAAATATTCTTCTTTAAAACTTTCAGTTAAATAACTTTGATTCTCGAAAACTTTTACAATTTCATTTATTCATTGTTTATTTGAAAAAATAAACTCTTCTGATTTTTTTTTGCATCGCTTTCTTCTTCATCTTTTTCTTTTGCTTTGTCTTTTTTATTATCTAATTTAACACTTCCTCTGAAAAAGCCGTACTTTTCATAATGCTCATGTAATTTTTTAGATGGAAAAGAATTAGATACAAATTCATCAGTTAATTTTTCATTTTTATAGAAGTAACCTCTATTTTGTAAATAGTCACGAAGAACTCAAACTAATTCAGATGGTTTTATTTCTTCTTTTAATGCATTTATTTTTAACTTTAGAATATTTCTATATTTACTTGACTGATCTTTATAAACATTTAATATTTGATTTCTACTTTGCAATCCAAAAATTTCTGCATTTTTTAAAATTAATTTATGAAACTTTTCTCTTTTAAATTTTTTTCTTCTTAAAAGCCTTCTTGTTGTTCTTTTTGCTCTTCTATAATCTGCTTTTTCTGGCTCAGAAAATAACCTTACTCCAAGGTCTATAACTTCTTTTGTTTCTGCGTTTACGATTGATCAACCTACAGATGCAACTCCTAGGTCAAAACCAATAACAATTTTTTCTTTGTTGTTGTTGTTTTCCATGTATCTCCTAATATTTTAGTATTACTTTTATTTTAAATAAAAAAATAATTTTTTTGTCAAAAATCAGCAATAGTAGAAATTTTTACAAATTTTGCACATTATTTAGCACTAAATTATTTGCGCAATATAGTCTTAAAATTTGATAAAATTAAAATTCTTAAGAAAAGGCAAATAAATGTTTTCGAAAATAAACCTATTTTTTTATACTTTTGGGTCTAAATTAAAAAATAGTTGATCTAATTTTTGATCTTCTAAAGAAATAACAAAAAAGATAATTTTTACTCTTTTGATTATTTCTTTATATATAGTTGGAACAACCATAACAGCGCCTTTTGTTAGGTTAAATGCCAATATTTCAATTGCAGATAATAGCTTTTTAAATACCCTTAATTTAATCGGTGGTGGAGGACTTACACAGTTTTCTATTTTTGCGCTTGGAATAAGTCCTTTTATTAATGCTTCGCTGATTATGATGATTTTGCAAAGTAGGCTATTTCCGTTGATACATAAATTAACTCAATCAGGGCCTCAAGGTAGAAGAAAGTTAAATATAGCAACTAGAATTTTAACTTTTATAATTGCCTATCCGCAAGCGGTATTTTTAACAAAATCACTAACTGCAGGTGAAAGAAATTCTTCATTTATTACCCTGGTTTCTATAGATGGATTTTCAGTTGATTTACTTGTTTATTTTCTGCTTCCAATGATTTTAATTTCGGCATCTTTATTTGCTTTATTTTTAAGTGAGCAAATTACAAATAAAGGTGTAGGAAATGGAACTTCAATTATTATAATGACTGGAATTGCTGCCAGACTTCCATTTCAAATGCAAAATGCATTTAAAATCTTTGTAGGTGATTTATCACAAAGTGGAATCTTAGTTGGGATATTAAATTTCGTAACTTATATATTTATCTATCTAGCTTGCCTTATGGTGATTGGAATTTTTTATAACGCTGAAAGAAGAATTCCAATTCAGCAAACTGGAGCTGGTAGATCTAAAGCACTTAAAGAAATAGGAAGCCTTCCGATAAAATTAAATCCAGCTGGAATTATGCCAATAATTTTTGCGATGCTAGTTTTATCGCTACCGACATTAATTGCCAATATTTTGCCAAATGATAATTATTCAAAACAATGAATAAATGAAAACTTGCAATTTTATAAACCACTAGGTTTTTCGCTATTAATAATTATTACTTTTGTCTTTAGTCTTTTAATGGGAATTCAGCAATCTAAAGTAGATAAAATTGCAGAAGACTTTGCTAAAAATGGAACTTTTATTCCGAAAGTAACTCCTGGAGAAGAAACTCAAAATTATTTAGTTGCCATAGTATTTAGATTAAGCTTTTTCAGCGCCTTTTATTTGGTGATAATCGCTGGAATGCAATATGTGCAAATAATGACTGGAATTCTTCAACCTTCAATTGCCTTTGGTGGAACTAGCTTAATGATTTTAGTATCAGTATCGATAGAAACCATTAGCCAATTAAAAGCTAGAAATAAATCTAAAAAATTATTTAAAGCCAAAAGTCAAACTAAAAAATTAATTTTAAATAGAAATAATTCAAAAAACAAAAAAGATTCATACAAAGGACTTTTATGATAAATAAAAACTTAATTCTTATGGGAATGCCAGGTTCTGGAAAAGGAACTCTGGCAAAAGAATTAATAAAAATTTCAAAACTCAAGCATATTTCAACTGGAAATATACTTAGAAATGAAATACAAAACAAAACCGAGCTAGGAAAGCTAGTAGAAGAAATCATGGCGCAAGGAAAATACGTCTCAGATGACATTCTTAACGAAATGGTAAAAAAAACCCTTTTAGACGCCAAGGAAAATAATGAATTAATCATACTAGACGGCTACCCTAGAACTATAAATCAAGCTAAGTTTTTAGATTCGCTAAATATCGAATTTAAAATAGTAGAGCTAGTAGCTCCGCTTAATTTAATAACCAAGCGGTTATCTGGAAGAAGAGAATGCCCTAAATGTAAGGCAAGCTACAACGTATTTTTTCAGCCACCAAAGCAAGAAAATAAATGCGATTTAGACGCGCAAGAGCTAGTAGCCAGAAAAGACGATAACGCAGAATCAATAGCTAAGCGGTTAGAGATATTTAAAAAAGAAACTAGCCCATTATTTGAATACTACAAAAGCAAAAATAATCTAATTAAAATTAGCTCAGAATCTAATCCAAAGCTAATTGCAATAGAGCTATTAAAATCGCTATAATTACTAAAAAAATAAATAACGATTTTGGTAGTATTTTTTGATATAATTAAACTTACTTTATATGGCAATTATTAAAACTCAAGAAGAAATTCAAAAAATTAGTAAAAGTTGTCAGATCTTGGCGGAAGTTAAAAACATTCTTTATGACTTTGTAAGACCAGGTGTTTCTTTAAAAGAAATCGATCAATTGGCTTTTAAAGAAATTATTAAAAGAAACGCCAAACCTGCCTTTTTAGGTTTATATGGCTTTCCAGCTACTGCTTGTATTTCCGTTAATGAAGAGCTAATTCATGGAATACCAAGTGATTACGTTTTAAAAGATGAAGATCTTTTAAGCATTGATTTAGGTTGCACCTATGAAGGATATCACTCCGATAGTGCATTTACAATGAATGTTGGCAAAATCAATGAGGAAAATATTAAATTGATCAATGTAGCCAAAGGTGCATTTGAGGCGGGACTAAAAGCCATTAGAAAAGGTGCTACCATTGGCGATATTTCTTATGCTATAGGTAAGTACATCAAAAAAAATAATATGTATACACCTAAAGAATTTTGCGGGCATGGAATTGGAAAAAATCTTCACGAAGATCCAAATGTTCCAAATGATGGCATCCCAAAAAAAGGAATGCTGCTGCAAGATAATATGGTTATATGCATCGAACCTATGATTACTCAAAGCCCGGGAATTAAAATTTTGAAAGATGGCTGAACAGTAGTAAGCAAAGATAAGAAAAAAACTTCCCATTATGAACATACCGTTTTAATTAAAAACGGAAAAGGAATTATCCTAACGAAAGGAATTTAATTGGCAAAAGACGCAATCAAATTAAGAGCTAAGGTTTTAGAGGCTTATTCAATGGACGATTATTTAGTCGAACTTGAAAATAAGCAACAAATCAAAGCCAAAATCTCAGGGAAAATGAGAGTTAATAGAATTAGAATTCTGCCTGGGGATTTAGTTGATGTTGAATTAAGTTCATACGATTTAACCAAAGGAAGAATAACCTACCGTCACAAATAGGAGAAACATGAAAGTTAGATCAGGTGTAAAAAAAATCTGTAAAAAATGCACAATTATTAAAAGAAAAGGAGTAAACCGCGTTATTTGTGAAATCCCAAAACACAAACAAAGACAAGGATAAAATATGGCTAGAATTTTAAATATTGAAATCCCAAATAATAAACGTGTTGTTATTTCATTAACTTATATCTACGGTATTGGTAAATCACTAGCTAGTGAAATTTGCAAAAAAGCAAACGTAGATGAAAATACCAAAACTGCAGAATTAACAGAAGCTCAACTTTCTAAATTAAGAGAAGTTGCTAAAGCTTATACTACCGAAGGTGATTTAAGAAGAGAAGTAACCTTAAACATCAAACGTTACATGGAAATTAAATGCTACCGTGGAATTAGACACCGTAAAGGATTGCCAGTAAGAGGACAATCAACTCAAAAAAACGCAAGAACCAGAAAAGGTCCAAGAAAAACTGTAGCTGGAAAGAAAGGTAAATAATGGCTCGTAAAGCAAAGAAAAAAAACATTAGTAGTGGTGTAGCACATATCCATTCATCTAATCAAAATACAATTATTACCTTTACAGACGAAAAAGGAAATGTAATTGCTTGATCATCATCAGGTAAAGTTGGTTTTAAAGGAACTAAGAAAAAAACTCCTTTCGCTGCATCAGAGGCAGCCAAAGACGCAGCTCAAATGGCAAAAGAACACGGAATTAGCCAAGTTAGAGTTGAAATGAAAGGTCTTGGATCTGGAAAAGACTCAGCTAGAAAACAAATCGAAGTTTGAGGAATTAAAGTAACAGAAATTAAAGACGTAACACCTATTCCTCACAACGGAACACGTCCACCAAAACGTGTACTAAAAAGATTACGTCTTAAAAAATAATTAAATCGCAGGTTCATTTATGGAAAAATTAACAAAAATTAAGCACAGAATCATTCCAGCAAAAGATTCACAAAATAATTCATATAAAAAAGTTCTTGAAATTAAGGGTTTAGAGCGTGGTTTTGGTAATACATTAGCTGTTGCCCTTAGAAGAATACTTTTATCTAATATCACCGGCATTGCGCCATTTTGTGTTCGTATTGAAGGCGTAGAACACGAATTTACAGCGCTTGAAAAAGTTTCAGAAGACATAGTTACTATTTTAAGTAATTTAAAAAAGGTAGTTTTAAATTACAATGAAGACTATGTTAAAGACAACCAAATCATCAAGCTTTCACTAAATGCCAATGAAGATAATAGAATTACTTCAAATCATTTAACAGTTACTAATGCTCCTAGAGTTGAAGTTCAAAATAAAGACGTTGAAATTGCAACTTTAAGTAAACCAGGAGTTCTTAAACTTGAAATGTTTTTAAGAGCTGGTAGAGGTTATGTTGACTTTGAAGATAATAAAAAATTTATCGAAGAAAAAGAAAAAGAACTAAAAGAATTATCAAGCTTATCAAAAGGAGCTTTCATTGCCATGGATTCAGTGTTTTCACCAGTTGTAAACGTGGCTTGAAAAGTAACTGAATTAAATACTGCTTCTTTAAAAATTGAAGAACAACTTGAACTTGAACTTGAAACCAAATTAGGTGTTACTCCTGAATCTGCTATCAAACTTGCTTGCAAAATTTTAGTAGCGCATTTCCAAACCATTGGAGATTTAACAGATTTAGATAGTGACGAAATTTTCCAAAGTGAAAAACAAAGCCTTGAAAAAGAAGAAGACGATATGGAAATAAGACTTCTTAATCTTTCAATGCGTTCACAAAATGCTTTAGCTAAAAGTGGAATTAAAACTTTAAACGAACTTGCTTCATATCCAATTGAAAAGCTAAAAGAAATTAAAAATTTAGGTGAAAAATCTAGAGAAGAAATTATTCGTAAATTAAACGAATACGGAAAACTTAAAAACTAGGAAAGGAAATTATGGCAAATCCAACACAAATTTACTCAAGAGATAGTAAATGAAGAAGAGGCGTAATGCGTTCTTTAGTAAGCGAACTTTTACTTCATGGAAGAATTCAAACTACTTTAACTAGAGCTAAAGAAGTTAGAAGACACGCTGAAAAATTAATCACCAAAGCTAAAGCGCAATCACTAGCTTCTAGAAGACATGCTGCTTCATTTCTTCGTCCACTTGTAACTAAAGATAATAAAACTCTATTACAAGAATTATTTGATACTATTGCATCAAAATATAAAGATCGTCCAGGGGGATATACTAGAATTTATAAACTTCCAAAACGTGATGGTGACTCTACAAGAATGGCTCTTATTGAGTTAGTTTAATATTTGAAAAGTTGCAAATATGCAACTTTTACATTTTATAAAGCCTTATTTTATAGCAAGATAAGCAAAAAGCACAAAAAGCGGTATAATAAATAAAATTATAAATAGGAAATAAATATGTCTGAAAACAATAAAAACAGTCAAGGATTAACCACAGCCGAAGCCAAAACAAGAAATCAAACTTATGGGCTTAACGTATTAAAGAAAACTAAAAAACCAAATGTGTTTTTAGTGTTTTTATCACAGTTTAAAGACGCTATGGTTATACTGCTTTTAATTGCCGCTGTTGTATCGCTAGGAATTGCTATTTATAATGTAAGCAAAAATTACGTAATTACTAGAGAGCAAAACGAAGTAGTAGCGCTTTTTATAAGTCCTTTTGTTATTTTTTTAGTTGTGTTTTTAAATAGTTTAATTGGAACTTATCAGAGCCTTAAAAGTTATAAAGCCGTTAAATCGCTAGAGAAAAATAACGAGCTTAAAGCTAAGGTATACCGTGATGGAAAAATTCAAGTTATTCCATCTTCTGAAGTTACTGTCGGAGATTTTTTAATCGTAGAAGCTGGGGATTATATTTCAGCTGACGCTAAGATTTTAAAATGCTACGATTTTTCAGTGGTAGAATCTTCTCTAACAGGAGAGTCTAATTCTGTATTTAAAAGAGTCGGTAAGCTAGCTAGTGAAAATATTCCTTTAGGAGATAGATTTAATCAGATTTTTTCTGGTACTTATGTTTCTAAAGGTCATGCTCTTGCCGAAGTATATGCAATTGGAGAAAATACTCAACTTGGAAAAATAAGCCAAATGATTAAAAATCAAAAAGAGCTTTTAACTCCATTGCAAAAAAAACTTATTCATCTTTCAAAAATCTTTGGATACGCCGGAGTTGCATTATTTTTACTAACTGCAATTCTTCATGTGCTTCTATCTGCTTTATTTTCAAATGATTCTTTAGGATTTAAAAATCCAAAAATTTATTCAGATGCTTTTCTAATTGGTATCTCGCTAGCGGTAGCGGCCGTGCCTGAAGGTTTAGTTACCTTTTCTACAGTGCTTCTTGCTATTGGAGTTTCTAGAGTTACAAAAAATAAAGCTATTATTAGAAATCTTCCTTCAATTGAAGTTTTAGGTTCTACTACTGTAATATGTAGCGATAAAACCGGAACCATGACTCAAAATAAAATGCAAGTAGTTGGATTTTACGATTTTACCAACCCAGCTGCAACTGCAGATAAATCAATGGTAGGAGTTGGATTTTTTGCGACCAATACTGCAACAATTCGCCAAGAAGGCGATAAGTTTGTAGAAATTGGAGATCCAACTGAAATTGGAATTTTAAAATATCTAACCAATCATAAATTCTCACAAGAAATGTTTTGAAGATCATATTCAAAACTTTCAACCTTAGAATTTGATAGTGAACGTAAAATGATGTCAGTTTTACTTCAATCACCTAGAGGTAGAAGCTTAATTGTTAAAGGTGCTCCTGATGTTATTTTAAAAAGATCTCTTAACGCTAATAGAAGCCACTATGAAAAAATTGAAGAATTTATTTCTAAAGGTTATAGAGTTTTAGCGCTTGCTTATAAAAAATGAGAAAGCCCTTCAACTCAATTAAGCGTTCAAAATGAAAATAATTTAACATTTCTAGGTCTTGTAGCTTTATATGATCCACCAAGAGAAGAAGTTGCTAGTTCAATACTATCAGCTAAAAATGCTGGAGTTAAAACTATAATGATAACCGGAGACCATATCGGTACTGCCGTTTCTATTGCTAAAAACTTAGGAATTTATCAAACTGGTGATTTAGCCGTTTCAGGAGCAGAACTTGCTTCTTGAGATGATAAATATCTAGATAGCGTAATTAATAATGTTTCAGTTTTTGCTAGAGTAAATCCTAGCGATAAATTAAGAATAGTCTCATCACTACAAAGACAAAACCAAGTAGTGGCAATGACTGGAGATGGAATTAACGATGCTCCTGCTCTTAAAAAAGCCAACATTGGTATTGCAATGGGCCAAGCCGGAACCGATGTTGCCAAAGAAGCCTCTGGAGTGGTTCTAGCCGATGATAACTATAAAACAATCGTTAATTCAATTAGAATCGGTCGTGAAACTTTCGATCGAATTAAGCTAGTTATTACTAATTTACTAGTTTCATCAATTGCCGAAGTTATTATTATTCTTTTAGGATTATTTATCTACCGTTTTGCTTTCAATAGACAAATCGATGGAAATGAATTTATTATTCTTTCAGCAACGCAGCTATTGATAGTTAATCTTTTAGCTCACGGACTTCCTGCAATAGCTCTTGGTATTGTAAAGCAAGAAGAAAATGTAATGCTTAGAAAGCCATATAAAACTACCGATACAATTTTTTCAAATGGTACTTTTATAGTTTTACTTAGACAATCACTTATTATTGCCTTTTATTCACTTTTAGCTTATGGAGTAGTTGGGCTATTTGCCATAATAAATGATTTAAAAGGTAAAGAATTTGTTAGATTATGTTCTAGTGCTGCCTTTTTAACACTTGGAATTTCTTCATCATTAAATACACTTAATTTAATGACTAAGAAAAATCTTGTTTTTGCAAACTTTAATAGATACAAATGAGCAATTCTTGCATCGCTGTCATCATTTTTAATAGTTGTATTTTTAGGATTTACTCCTTATTTATCAGAGTGAATCGGAAATGCAAATGTCTTATCAGAAAACTATACAGCCTTATATGGACTAATTCCTTTAATCTTTGGATTTATTCCACTTTTCTGAGAAGAAATACATAAATTATTTGATCAATGATGAAAAGATCCATCAATTGCAAGACCAGATTTTAAAAAATTCAAACTTGCTAAAAAGAAATAAAAATAATGCTATAATACATATGCCATTAAAACGATAACTCTTTAACCTGGTCAGGATAGAAATATAGCAGCCACATAAGAAAGTGTTGTGTTTAATGGTACTTTTTATTTTTATACTTTTTAATTAGATTAATTAGAAAAAAAATAGATTAGTAGTATCTATTTTTTTCTTTCTTTTTTTGCAATTATTTTAATTTCAAATCAGCTTTTAGTTTTAAATTTTCTAAAACTAAATTTTCGTTTTGTTCTTTAAGCTCTTTGTTTTGAGCGCTTAGTTCATTGTAACTAGATTCAAGTAATAATAGCTCGCTTTTTAAATTGCTAATAAATAAAGCAATCTCACTAGGCGAAACTCCCACTAGCGATTTAGAAAAACTAGCGTTTTCTAGCAAAGAGAGTAATTTTTTGTATTTAGAATTTTCCATATTATTTATTTCTTATTTTATTTAATATTATAGCCAAAGCACTAGCTACATTAAGTGATTCAAAGGCAATTGGAATATAAACTTTTTCGCTAGCGTATTTAATTAAGTTTTTATCAATTCCATTAGCTTCGTTTCCTACCACAACTGCTATTTTTTCATTATCAAAACTCACTTCATTTAACTTCTTAGCATTTACATCTAAAAGTGTGTAATATAGCTTAAAATTTTGCGCTTTTAAATCTTTTAAAATCTCTTCTAAGTTACTTGTTGAAATAATATTTAAATTTGAAAATATAGCTCCTAGAGATGAACGAATTATTTTAGGATTATAAATATCGATATTTTCAATTATTACTGTGTCAAATTCAAAAGCAAGAGCTGATCTTAATATAGTTCCAATATTTCCAGGATCGCTTACATTATTTAAAATAACGGTTTTATTTATTTTATTTGTAGGCTTTAAAAAAGAGGCCACGCCGATAATGCTTTGCGGAGATTTAGTTTCAGATAAATGCTTAATAATTTCATAGTCCACTCGAATAGAATCTTTATAAATTAAATCTTTAGAAGACTCTAGCGTGATAACATTGGTATATTTTTTAGCTTCTGAAATTAAATTAAATCCTTCGAGTAAAAACTGCTGCTTTTCTTTTCGATATTTTTTATTTTGCAGCTTTTTATATTCTTTAATTAATGGATTTTGTTTAGACTTGATTATCATCTTCTAAAAGATATTCTTTTCCTTTTTGAACTTCGTATAAAGAAAGACCTTTTCAATTCATTTGACGCATAAATTCAAAGCCTACAATGCAAACGGTATTGGCTAAATTAATTGACCGCATTTTAGAAACCATAGGAATTCTTAAGCATTTATCGATATTGTTTTTAAGAATTTCTTTATCGATTCCAGTTGATTCTCTTCCAAACATAAAAAAAATGTTTTTATCTTTGCTATATTCGTTTTTAAAATCAACTTTATCATAGCTTTTTAGTCCATATCTAGTAATATAAAAAACATTTGCATTTTTATATTTATTATAAAAATCTAAATATGAATCATGAACTTCATGTCTTATATCGCTAAGAAGCCTCCCTGCGGCTGCTCTTTTAAAATATTTAGGATGTAAATCAAAACCAAGTGGTTTTATTATATGAAGCTTAGCTCCTAATGCGTAGCAACTTCTAATTATATTAGCGGTGTTAGGACTAATTTCAGGTTGATATAAAACGATATTAAGCATTTTCTTCCTTTAAAAGATTATGAAATTCTTCTTCAGTAATTACTTTTATATTATTCTCTAAAGCTTTTTTAATTTTAGTTGAATTTTCTTTACTATTAGAAATTAAATAAGAAGTGTTTTTAGAAACTGAATTTGAAAAAATTCCACCATTATCTAAAATAATCTTTTTAAATTCATCTCTAGAAACAGATAAGCTTCCAGTAATTGCAAAGTTTAAATTATTTAGTTTAGATGATTTCTTAGAATTTGAATAATTTAAATTTTCATCTAAGAATTTAATTAGATCTTGATTTTTTTCGCTGCTTAAAAACTCTTTTAAGTTTTCAATACTTTTTTCACCAAAAGTATCAATGCTTAAAAGATCTTCATCAGTTAAATTATTTAAATCACTAAGTTTGGTTATTTTATTGGTTAAAAGGTTAGCTGCAATATTTCCAATACCTTTAATTCCAAGTGCTGCAAGAACATTTCTTAAATATGCATCCTTAGCTTTTTCAATTGATTGCAGAATATTATTTATCTTTTTATTTTCTTGACTTTTACCTGCAAAGAATTTTATTTTTTTAATTTCATCAATATGATTTTTTAAAAGAAATATATCTTGAATTTCTCTCATTTGAATAACTGGATGATTGTAAAAAATTCTAATATTTTGAACTGATAAATTTGTAATGTTTAAACAATTTTTTGAAACAAAAAATGTAAGCATTTGAATTTTTTTCTCATCACAGTTTTCATTTCTACAAAACTGATCAATATATCCTTCAGGAATTTCTAGAAGCGAGTTACAGCTAGGACAATTTAAAACTTTTTCAAAAACACTATCAGTATTTTTTTTGTAAATGCTAATTACTTTTGGAATTATTTCACCAGATTTAATAATGGTAATTTCATCACCAATATTAATGTTGTTTTTCTTGATGAATTCGTAGTTATGAAGAGTTGCATTTTGAACGGTTGTATTATTTAATTCAACTGGCATAAATTGTGCAATATAAGTTATATTACCAGTTCTACCAACTTGAGCTACGATATTTAAAATTTTAGTATTAGCTTCTTCAAGCATATATTTATAAGCAATAGCTCATTTAGGAAACTTTGAAGTAAATCCAATTTGCTCTCATTTATCGATTAAATTAAATTTAATAACAAAGCCATCACAATCAAATTCAAAATTATTTTTTATTTTTGAAAATTCATTTATTTCAAACATAATTTCCTGATCATTTTTAGCTAGCTTTTGAAATTCATTAACTTCAAAATTTTGTTCTTTTAAAAAAGCTAAAACTTCCATTTGAGTTTTTAAATTATGCTCTAGCGGAGAAACTATTTCGTAAAATAAACTTGATAAATTTCTCGACTTTACAATCTTGGCATCTTTTTGACGCAAAGTTCCTGCAGCTGCGTTTCTTGCGTTTTTAAAAAAAATAGGAGTTTTAATTTTTAAATTAGATCAACTTTTGCTTTTTGGCAGAGCTTGCATATAAGAAAAAATCTTTTCAATGTTAGTTTGAAAATATTGATTTTTAATATCTTCGTTAAGAGATTTTCATGTTGATTTTTTCATGTAAATCTCACCACGAACTTCAAGCGGTTTTAAATATGAAATTTGTTTTGGAACATCTCTAATTTGGAAAACATTTTCTGAAACATCTTCTCCAGTTGTTCCATCACCTCTGGTGATAGCTTTTATAAATTTACCATTATCATAGTGAATTGAAATTGAAAGACCATCAATTTTAGGCTCTAGTGAAAAGCCAAAATTTTCTAAATTTTTATATTGAGTAAAGTTTTCATAAAAAGAAAAAATTTCGCTTTTTTTATAAGCTTTATCTAAAGAAAGCATTTCTTTGTTGTGCTTTGTTTTTTTGAATTTGTTATTTACAAAAGCACCAATTATTTTAGTAACTGAATCTTCTAATACTAAGCTTGGATATTTAGCTTCTAATTCTAAAAGCTCGCTATACAAGCTATCATAGGTTTTATCATCAACTTCTGGCGCATCTAAATCATAATAAAGATGATTTAAATGCTTTAAATAATTATTAAGTGAAATTATTTTTTCTTTTATTTGTTGATTTGACATATTAATTATTATAATATAACAATATAAAGAAAGCTTAGGATTAAAATGGCCACAAAAGTTACTGCGTTTTGCAACACATGCACATTAAAATGAGAATACTTCTTTGGTGAAACCCAAGAATTATCAATGATTAATTTAGCACTCAATTACATCGAACAAAATCAAAAAAATTTATTTGTAAAAGAAAACTTTTTTGAATTTATAAATAAAAGTTTTTCAGGTAAAAAAGATTTTGAATCAATGCCACAAGAAACCAAAAATAAATCAATGGAACTTTTTTATAATCAATTTGTTGGAATGTTTAATGATGAAGAAAGAGCAATGCTTGAAAGCAATATTTTACTCAAGCATAATTTGGAGATTTATCCAATATATTTATCAAGTCTTCCAGAAGACGAAAGAAAGATAATGAATATACCTTTACTTAGTTTATGGTTTTTAAATCAAGAAGAATATAAAAGAAGATATAACCCTGAAATAATTTATATTCAATTCACTAAAGAACAAGACTATTTAGTTTGTCCTAAATGCCAAAGCATGTCTGCTGCAGTTATTGCCCAAGATCAAGTTTAATGTTTTATAAAATCAATAAACCAACAAATGTATTTTGTAATAAATATATTCGCTCTTGAGCAAAAGAAAATAATGCAGAAAAAATTGGTCAAAGCGGAACGCTCGACCCTTTAGCTAGCGGCCTTGTGATAATGGCTACTAATAGCGATACCAAAATTTTGCAATATGTTAAAAACCAACCTAAAGTTTATTTAGCTAAAATGGAATTTAATTTATTTTCAAATACGCTAGATTCTGATGGTGAAGTTAAAAAGTTAAATTATAAAAAAGTCACTTTGCAAAAGCTAGAAAAAGCTATTGTAAAAATCAAAAAGCAAACCTATCAAATGCCTCCGCAGTTTTCTTCAAAAAAAGTTAAAGGCAAAAAAGCGTTAGATCTAGCTTATAAAAATATTGCAATAAAACTAAAAAAACAAAAAATAAAAATTTTTAGTTTTGAACTTCTAGAATTTAATTTTGAAAAGCAATATGCTGTTTTTGAAGTTTCAGTTTCTTCTGGAACTTATATTCGAAGCATTGCAAAAGATCTTGCAAAGTATTGCAATAGCAGCGCGATTTTAACTTCCTTAAAAAGAAAATCAATTGATAATATTTTTCTAAATGATTTAAAAGAAAATGAATTTGAAAAATTGAATATTAAAAATTTATTTAATATTAAAATGCATAGTTTATCTATAGAAGATTTAAATAAATTAAAAAATGGACAAAAAGTTTTTTTAAATTATTTAAATGAAAAAGTTTTCTTTATTGTTGATAAAAACTCAGCTAAAGTTTTAGCTACTGGTAAAATTAAAAACAAATATTTTTATCCTAAAAATGTTTTCGTAGAAAGAATAAAAAATGAATTACAAAGACAAGTATAAATTAGCGGCCTTCGATGTTGATGGGACTTTACTAGTTCCTGGTGATTTAGTATTTTCTAAAAACATTAAAAACATGTTTTTAGAACTTAAGAAAAATAACGTAATAACTACGCTAGCTACCGCTAGAGAATTTGCTAGCATTAATAATTTTTTAGAGCAACTTAACCCAGATTACTTTATTGGTGCAAATGGATCTTTTGTTTGAGATGTTAAAAACAAAAAATTCATCTTCACCAATGTATGCAACAAAGAAGACGTTATAAAACTCTATGATGAATTTGCAACCAAAGTAGAAGGATTTCAAATATCACATTTTGACAAAGTTTTTAAATCACCTACAACTAATACCAATACTTGATATGCCAAGCCTTTCGAGCATAAATTTGAAGACTATAGCGCTGATAAATTAATCGATGATCAAATTCATTTAATAACTTTAAATCAACCTGATCCTAAAAAGGTTCAAGAGCTAGTTAAAAACGTAACAAAATTTATAAAGCAAAATAAATTAGATTTAGAAATTTCTTCACTTTGATCAAGAGGAATTTTTATTGCGCCTCCTATGAGTAATAAAATTCATGCTCTTGAAAAATTAGCTAGTTATTTAAATTTAGGACTTGAAAACATTATCGCTTTCGGTGACGGTGAAAACGACTACGAAATGATTAAAAATGTAGGATATGGTGTAGCTATCGATGATTCAAGTAATGAATTAAAAGCGATTGCAAAAGACATTTGCTTTAGCTGCGAGGTAGATGGTCCATATCACAAATTAAAAGAGCTAGAAATTATCTAATGCAAGATTTAATAATTTATAAATTTGATCAATGAACGCCACAAGAAAACGATAATTACATTATCGGTGCTTTTGAAGCATTTCATTTAGGACATTTTCAACTTTATAAAAAATTATTAAATAATTCTGGCAGAAAAGTAATAGTAACTTTTAATAACGAAAATTTATATAAAGATGCTAATTATTTTTTTCAAGATAATCACAGTAAATATTTAAATTTTGCAAAGTTAAATATTGACTGCGTGGTAGAACTTGATTTTCAAGATATTAAAAATCAAAGCGGACAAGATTTTATTAATAAGCTAACTAATAATCTACCAGCTAAAGTTATAGTTGGAAAAGATTTTCGCTTTGGAAAAAACGCAAAATATAAAGCTAGTGATTTAAGTTTAATAAATCCAAATTTACAAGTTGAAATTTTAGAATTTTACAAATTCAACAACTCTAAAATTTCAACATCAGAGCTTAAGCAGCTAGTAGAATTTGGTGATATAAAACTGCTTAATTCTTTACTAGTTTACAATTACAATTTTTCTGGAACTTTAAACATTGACGCTAGCGTTGAGCTAAATCCGAATTTAACTCCACTGCATTCTGGAATATATCTAGCTAAATTTGTAATTAAAAACTTTTTATATTACGGACTATTTATCAAAGAATTTAACAAAAACTGCTACATATATATCTTTGATTTAGATTTAGATATTAAAATAAAGCAAACCATCGATATCGAAATATTTTACAACCTAAAACTAATAACTAAAGACGAATCCAAATATCTAAATGACGATTTAATTGAAATGGCTAAAAAGCTGATGCTAAAATTTGTAAATTAAGATAAAATAATAAAAAACAAATTTTATCTTTGGTTTACATGATTTAATGTTTGCTAGAGTAAAACAATACTTACAATTAAGGATTGAAATGATTTCAAAACAAGAAAAAAAACTTTTAGTTAAAAAATACGGTAAAAACGAAAAAGATACCGGTAATGCATTTGTGCAAGTTGCACTTTTAACTCATGATATTGAAAAGCTAAAACCACATTTTCAAGCAAATCCAAAAGATTTCCATTCAAGAAGGGGATTTTTAGCAAAAATTACTCAAAGAAAAACTCTTTTATCATATTTAAAGAAAAATGATCCAGAAACATATTTAAAATGCCTAGAAGAATTTAAATTACGTAAATAAAAATTGCACGCAGCAATTTTTATTTTATTTTCTGGAAAATTGCCGCAAAATTTTTATTTTTTGTTTTTTAGACGCAAAAAATAATTTCATAATTAGGAGACAAAATGATAGAAAATAAAAATATAAAATCTGCTCTTAATGAAATTGAAAAAAAATTCGGAAAAGAATCTATTATGGTTCTTGGAGATATTCCAAATGCCGATGTTGAGGTGTTTTCATCAGGAAGCATTCTTTTAGATAACGCTTTAGGAATCAATGGACTTCCTAAAGGAAAAATAATTGAAATTTACGGCCCTGAATCTTCAGGGAAAACTACGCTAACATTGCACGCTATTGCTGAAGTTCAAAAAAATGGCGGAATTGCAGCCTTTATCGATGCCGAGCATTCAATTGATCCGCAGTATGCAGCCAATATCGGTGTTGATATTGATAATTTAATCTTATCTCAGCCTGACTCTGGTGAACAAGCGCTAGAAATAGTGGACATTTTAGCCAAAAGCGGAAACGTTGATTTAATAGTAGTCGATTCGGTTGCCGCGCTAGTTCCAGAAGCAGAGCTTAATGGTGAGATGAAAGACCAGCAAATTGGTGCTCAAGCTCGGCTAATGAGTAAGGCTTTAAGAAAAATTACTGGTAATTTAAATAAAAATCAAACTACTATAATTTTTATTAACCAAATTAGAGAAAAAGTTGGTGTAATTTTTGGTAATCCAGAAACCACAACCGGAGGAAGAGCGCTGAAATTCTACGCTTCAATTAGAATTGAAGTTAGAAAAGGCAGCCAAATTACTGAAGGCAAAGACATTCTAGGAAACGAAGTTAAATTTAAAGTCGTTAAAAATAAACTTTCAGCGCCATATAAGGTAACTCAATCAGAAATATTATTTTCAAAAGGTATCGATAGATATAATGAACTAGCCACCATTGGTATTGAAAATAAAATCTTTGACAAAAAAGGTTCATGATACTACTATAAAGAAAATAACGTAGCGCAAGGTAAAGCTGCGCTTAAAACTTATATAGAATCTAACCCTGAAATTATTTCAGAAATTCAAGATACATTAAAAAGTAATAAATTATAATATTAAAATGAAACTTAAGATTCTTTTTGTTGGAGATATTTTCGGAGAGCCTGGAATTCTTGCGCTTAAAAAAATTTTGCCTAAAATTATTTTTAGAGAAAAAATTGATTTTATAATTGCGCAAGGAGAAAATGTATCGGGCAGAAAAGGTCTTTCCAAAAAGGATTTTGATGATCTTTTAAAATTAAATGTAAATTGCATTACAATGGGTAATCACATTTGATCAAATTCAGAAATTTATGAATTTATCAATAACCCAGAGCTTATTAGGCCTCTTAACGTTGAAGGTTCATATCCTGGTAAAGGAAGCAGAATTTATAACGTTAAAAAATATAACCTCAGAGTAACTGCAATTTTAGGAAGAGCATTTAACGTTTTAAATAAGCCATGAGACCAAGCTCAGGCTAATGATTTTTTTGACGCTTTTGATAGCGTGATTTCTTCAGAAGAAAAAGTTGACTTTGACTTTGTTGATTTTCACGCAGAAACCACTAGTGAAAAATATGTCTTTGGACTTTATCTTGATGGTAAAGTAGACGCATTTTGCGGAACGCACACTCACGTTCAAACCAATGACGCAAAAATTTTGCCTAATGGCACAGCTTATATTACTGACGTAGGAATGACCGGGCCGCAAAATTCTGCAATTGGCGCAAACTTTGAAGAAGTTTATAAAAAAATGCGTTTCAATGGCAAAGAAAAATTTAAGGTAAGCGATAACGATTTACAATTCAATGCAGTTGTAATTACCTTAAATAAAAATAAAAAAACTAATAAAAAACGCCACAAAATTAAGCTTATTAATATAAGTGACATTAAAAAATAAAAATTTTAAAAAAATATATACATTTTAAAATCTTTTGTGTATAATTAGTCTTGCGAGTTTTAAATTATCTTGTTTAAAAACAATTTTTTCTTAACGATTTTTTTATGATATAATTTGCAACTGCAAGCTTAAATTAAATAAGCAATTTGTTCTTTCAAAACTAAATACAATACAAGATACACAACGTCAATTTTGAGAGTTTGATCCTGGCTCAGGATGAACGCTGGCTGTGTGCCTAATACATGCATGTCGAGCGGAATTTAGCAATAAATTTAGCGGCGAATGGGTGAGTAACACGTACTTAACGTACCTTTTAGACTGGAATAACGGTGAGAAATTATCGCTAATGCCGGATATATAAAAAAATCGCATGATTTTTTTAAGAAAGAAGCGTTTGCTTCACTAAGAGATCGGGGTGCGGAACATTAGCTAGTTGGTAGGGTAATGGCCTACCAAGGCAATTATGTTTAGCGGGGTTGAGAGACTGAACCGCCACACTGGGACTGAGATACGGCCCAGACTCCTACGGGAGGCAGCAGTAGGGAATTTTCCACAATGGGCGAAAGCCTGATGGAGCAACACAGCGTGTAGGATGAAGGCCTTCGGGTTGTAAACTACTGTTATATGGGAAGAAAAACTAGTATAGGAAATGATATTAGCTTGACGGTACCATGTCAGAAAGCAACGGCTAACTATGTGCCAGCAGCCGCGGTAATACATAGGTTGCAAGCGTTATCCGGAATTATTGGGCGTAAAGCGTCTGTAGGTTGTTTGTTAAGTCTGGTGTTAAAACTTGGAGCTCAACTCCAAATTGCATTGGATACTGGCAGACTAGAATTGTTTAGAGGTTAGCGGAATTCCTTGTGAAGCGGTGGAATGCGTAGATATAAGGAAGAACACCAACATGGCGAAGGCAGCTAACTGGGAACATATTGACACTGAGAGACGAAAGCGTGGGGAGCAAACAGGATTAGATACCCTGGTAGTCCACGCTGTAAACGATGATGACTAGTTGATGGAAACCATCGACGCAGCTAACGCATTAAGTCATCCGCCTGAGTAGTATGCTCGCAAGAGTGAAACTTAAAGGAATTGACGGGGATCCGCACAAGCGGTGGAGCATGTGGTTTAATTTGAAGATACGCGTAGAACCTTACCCACTCTTGACATCTTCTGCAAAGCTATAGAGATATAGTGGAGGTTAACAGAATGACAGATGGTGCATGGTTGTCGTCAGCTCGTGTCGTGAGATGTTCGGTTAAGTCCTGCAACGAGCGCAACCCTTGTCCTTAGTTACTTTATCTAAGGAGACTGCCCGAGTAATTGGGAGGAAGGTGGGGACGACGTCAAATCATCATGCCTCTTACGAGTGGGGCAACACACGTGCTACAATGGACGATACAAAGAGAAGCAAAATAGTGATATCAAGCAAATCTCAAAAAATCGTTCTCAGTTCGGATTGTAGTCTGCAACTCGACTACATGAAGTCGGAATCGCTAGTAATCGTAGATCAGCTACGCTACGGTGAATACGTTCTCGGGTCTTGTACACACCGCCCGTCACACCATGGGAGCTGGTAATGCCCGAAGTCGGTTTGTTAACTTCGGAGACGACTGCCTAAGGCAGGACCGGTGACTGGGGTGAAGTCGTAACAAGGTATCCCTACGAGAACGTGGGGATGGATTACCTCCTTTCTTACGGAGTACATTAATTTTACAAAAGGCATTTTTTATTAACTGAAAGCTTTTAGAGAAAAATTCTAAAAGCGGTTGTGTATCGCTTTTTTTGCCTTGGGCTATTGTATTTAGTTTTGAGAGAACAACCTCTCTTAAAATTGTTCTTTGAAAACTAAATAGTAATAAAGATATTACAACGACATCAAAAATATAAATTAATTAAGGTTAATTTGTTTTGATACCGAGTTTAAATTATTGAATAATAATTTATTAAAATGTCTTTGAATACATCATAACAATATAACAATAGGACATATTGATACTAACTTTTAAAAAAGTAAGAGTGTGTAGTGGATGCCTTGGGTCTTAAAGTCGATGAAGGACGTGATTACCTGCGATAAGCCTCGTTGAGCTGGATATAAGCTACAAAACGGGGATTTCCGAATGGGGAAACCTAATTAGATTCAAATCTAATTGATTTATAGTGAATTCATAGCTATAAATGCGAGACACGTTGCGAACTGAAACATCTTAGTAGCAACAGGAAAAGAAAATAAATAATGATTCCATTAGTAGCGGCGAGCGAAACTGGAAGAGCCCAAACCAATTTATTGGGGTTGTAGGACAGCCTGTATAAAGTTACAAAACTGTATTATAGTAGAATAAACTGGAAAGTTTAAGCATAGAAGGTGAAACTCCTGTATACGAAATAATATAGACTTTTGGCTGTATCCTGAGTAGGGCGGGGCACGTGAAACCCTGTCTGAATCCGCCAGGACCATCTGGCAAGGCTAAATACTAATAAGACACCGATAGTGAACTAGTACCGTGAGGGAAAGGTGAAAAGAACCCCGAGAGGGGAGTGAAATAGATTCTGAAACTACATACTTACAATTAGTCAGAGCCCGTTAATGGGTGATGGCGTACATCTTGCAGTATGGACCGGCGAGTTATGTTAACATGCGAGGTTAAGTGGATAAAAACGGAGCCGTAGAGAAATCGAGTCTGAAATGGGCGCTATAAGTATGTTGGCATATACCCGAAACCATGTGATCTATTCATGAGCAGGCTGAAGCTTAGCTAACCCTAAGTGGAGGGCCGAACCGTAGTACGCTGAAAAGTGCCCGGATGACTTGTGAATAGCGGAGAAATTCCAATCGAACTTGGAGATAGCTGGTTCTCCTCGAAATAGCTTTAGGGCTAGCGTGTGATGTTAACCTATGGAGGTAGAGCACTAAATATGGAATGGCCGCGCCTAGCGGTACTGACTATAATTAAACTCCGAATGCCATAGCGAATTATCATGCAGTCGGAACCGGGGTGCTAACGTCCCGGCTCGCGAGGGAAACAACCCAGATCGTCAGCTAAGGTCCCAAAATTGTGTTAAGTCAGAAAGGTTGTGAGATTTCATAAACAACTAGGAGGTTGGCTTAGAAGCAGCCACCCTTTAAAGAGTGCGTAATAGCTCACTAGTCAAGAGATCTTGCGCCGATAATGTAACGGGAGTAAAACACAATACCGAAGCTACGGGTACATTTGTACGTTAGAGGAGCGTTCTAAAAGCATTGAAGCTAAATCGTGAGAATTAGTGGAGCTTTTAGAAGTGAGAATGCCGGTATGAGTAACGATTCGCGGTTAGAATCCGCGACGCCTATTGGGAAAGGTTTCCTGGGCAAGGTTCGTCCACCCAGGGTTAGTCAGGACCTAAGAAGAGGCTGAAGAGCATATTCGATGGACAACAGGTTAATATTCCTGTACTGATTATAAATAGTGATGGAGTGACGGAGAAGGATAAAACAGCCTATTATTGGATTTAGGTTAAAGTAAAAACTGGTGAATATAGTCAAATGCGTATTCTACAACTGGAATTTACGATATAAAGTGCTTGCACGAAACTGTTTGATTTCATGCTTCCTAGAAAAACTTCTAAACGTTTAAATTTATAGTCACCTGTACCGAGAACGGACACACGTTCCCAAGATGAGTATTCTAAGGCGAGCGAGAAAACTAGTGTTAAGGAACTCTGCAAATTTACCCCGTAAGTTCGCGAAAAGGGGTGCCTATTTTAATAGGCCACAGTAAATTGTGAGGGGCAACTGTTTATCAAAAACACAGCTCTCTGCTAAACCGTAAGGTGATGTATAGGGGGTGAAGCCTGCCCAGTGCCCGAAGGTTAAGTGGATGCGTTAGCAATTGCGAAGCGTTGAAATGAAGCCCGGGTGAACGGCGGCCGTAACTATAACGGTCCTAAGGTAGCGAAATTCCTTGTCGGCTAAATACTGACCTGCACGAAAGGCGCAATGATCTCTCAACTGTCTCAACACTAGACTCGGTGAAATTATGGTCCCAGTGAAAACGCTGGGTACCCGCATCAAGACGAAAAGACCCCATGGAGCTTTACTACAACTTCGTATTGAAATTTGGCCTAACATGTGTAGGATAGGTGGGAGATAATGATACTAAAACGCCAGTTTTAGAGGAATCAACCTTGAAATACCACCCTTGGTATGTTGAATTTCTAACTTGCATCCATTATCTGGATGGAGGACAGTGCGTGGTGGGTAGTTTGACTGGGGCGGTCGCCTCCTAAAGAGTAACGGAGGCGTTCAAAGGTACACTCAATACGGTCAGAAACCGTATGCAGAGCGCAAAGGTAGAAGTGTGCTTGACTGTGAGACTTACAAGTCGAGCAGGTGCGAAAGCAGGACTTAGTGATCCGGCTATACGTTATGGAACGGTAGTCGCTCAACGGATAAAAGTTACCCTGGGGATAACAGGCTTATCTTGCCCAAGAGATCACATCGACGGCAAGGTTTGGCACCTCGATGTCGGCTCATCGCATCCTGGAGCTGGAGTCGGTTCCAAGGGTTTGGCTGTTCGCCAATTAAAGCGGTACGCGAGCTGGGTTCAGAACGTCGTGAGACAGTTCGGTCCCTATCTGATGTGGGCGTTGGAATATTGATGAGAGCTGCTCTTAGTACGAGAGGACCGGAGTGGACGTACCGCTGGTGTTCCAGTTGTTTTGCCAAAAGCATAGCTGGGTAGCTAAGTACGGAAAGGATAACCGCTGAAAGCATCTAAGTGGGAAGCCCCCTTAAAGATAAGTATTCCCTAAAGATTCCTTGTAGACTACGAGGTTGATAGGATGGAAGTGTAAGTGTAGTAATACATTCAGCTGACCATTACTAATAAATCGATAGATTTAAAAGTTATCAGGATGTATTTAAATTCATTTTGATAAATTATTATAATTACTATTTAGTTTTGAAAGAATAATTAAATTTTTCATAAACTTTGGTTAAAAACTAAAGTTTTTTTATTTTTTTGTGTATAATTCGCAGTTAATAATTTTTACATAGAAATATTAGGAGAATAAAACATGAAAATAAAATTTTTTGTAGAAACTAAAGAAGTTAAATTAGATCAAGAACCAAGAATAATAGAATATACAAAGCTAATTAAAAAGAGCCGTCCAAAGGTAATTAATTTTGAACTTTGAAGGCTAATAGAAGCAATGCTAGAAGAAGATGAACGTGATAAGCTTTTTAAATTCGTAGATAATGACATGCAAAAGTTTTACGTTTATATAAAAACTAAAATAGAATCAAGACTTAAAAACAAAATAGTGATCTTTTCAAGACATTACATAAAAGTAGATTATGATTTTCGTTCAGGACTAGACGCTGCTAAGGTTTATATGATCGATCAATGATATAAAAGATTTAAAACCATGCAAGAAAATATCTATCTTGTTAGAAAAGATAGCTGAAAATACAATAGCTACCTATATGAAAAATCACTATTTCATAAAGTCGATAAAGTAAATCAAGATAATTGCCCTGTTGCTAAATATCCAAAAAACTTCTTTTGAAAACTAGAACAAGAACCATACAAACACAAGAAAAAATACGATCAATATCCTAAAACCATCTTTACTTTAGAAAAGCAGCTAAGACACGCTCCTGAGATAGTATCTTATGGACACTTTTTAGATAATTTATGAAAATTTTTAAATGCAACATATTCATTAAAATTTGATAAAGCCTTTGAAGATAAACTACTATTTAGCTATCTTCAAAGAAAGCATGAAAATTTAATCCTTAACTACGACGTTAGAGTTCCAGAATCGCTTCATAAAATAAAATTCACAAGCAAAAGTGCACAAAATAAATTTCAAAGAGTGCTGCTTGCTGCTAAAGAAAATATGAAAGTTGAATATTTATTTGTAATAATTACAAATGTTTTATATTCAAGCAAAACTCAGCAAAAAGAAAATATTTCTTTTGAAGTTGGAGGAAATTTACCATTTAGCGTATTTGATTTTAAATTTTTCCAATTTATAGATCATAAGGTAGTTTATGATGCTTTTGCTAAATTAAAATCAATCGTAAGAAGCAGCGCATATTTACCTTCAACTAACTGAAAAGAAATTAAAGATTAATCGAAAAGCCCTGTAAAATAGGCAAATAATTTAAAAAAATTTTTAATATATTTTTTAATTTTTTGTTTATAATTATAAAGCTTACAGACGATGTAAAAAATCATGTGTGGAGAAGTAGCTCAGCTTGGTAGAGCGCTACGTTTGGGACGTAGTGGTCGCAGGTTCAAATCCTGTCTTCTTCACCATTTATGGGGGGTTAGCTCATTTGGCTAGAGCGCCTGCCTTGCACGCAGGAGGTGGTGGGTTCGAATCCCATACTCTCCACCATATGGCACTGTAGCTCAGTTGGTTAGAGCATCCGGTTCATACCCGGAAGGTCGTGAGTTCAAATCTCACCGGTGCTACCAATGAATTTAATAGGATCTATAGCTCAACGGTTAGAGCAACCGGCTCATAACCGGTTGGCTACAGGTTCGAATCCTGTTAGATCCACCAAGGGTGATTACCCAAGTCTGGCTGAAGGGACTAGTCTTGAAAACTAGCAGGGGCTTCACGGCCCGCGGGGGTTCAAATCCCTCATCACCCGCCAGTTTATATATCGCGGAGTAGAGCAGTTGGCAGCTCGTTGGGCTCATAACCCAGAGGTCGCAGGTTCGAGTCCTGCCTCCGCAACCAAGGTTCAGTGGTAAAGTGGTTAATACGTCTCCCTGTCACGGAGAAGAACGCGGGTTCGATCCCCGTCTGGACCGCCATTATGGCCCTGTAGCTCAGTTGGTAGAGCAACAGATTGAAGCTCTGTGTGTCGCTGGTTCGATTCCTGCCGGGGCCACCAAAAAAACAAAAAAAGATTTTTTGTATTTTATTTTTTAGTTTGATTTTTTGCTAAAAAATAAAATATTTTTTTTATAAAATAACAAATATACAACTTATATCAAGGATTATTAACTAACTATGTCTTTAGATTTTAAAAAAACATTAAATATGCCGTCAACTAAATTTGACATGAAAGCAAATTTAGTTGAAAAAGAACCTTTATTTAGAAAAAAATGACTAGAAGATGACATTTACCAAAAAGTATTAAAAAATAATGCAAACAATGAGCGTTTTGTCGTTCATGATGGGCCACCATATGCTAATGGTGATATTCACGTAGGTCATGCTTTAAATAAAATTCTAAAAGACATTATTGTTAGATACAAAAGCCTTCAAGGATACTACTCACCTTTTGTTCCAGGTTGAGATACTCATGGACTTCCTATCGAGCATAAAATGCTTACCGAGTCAAAACTTGATAGAGATCAAATAACAGTTGAACTTTTAAGAAAAAAATCAAGAAACTATGCTTTAAAGCAAATTGAGCATCAGAAAAAACAATTTCAGAAATTGCAACTATTTTCTGATTTTTCAAAAATCTATATTACCTTAGATAAAAGCTATGAAGCAAAGCAATTAAAAGTTTTTAAAAAACTAGCTCTTGATGGACTTGTTTATAAAGGCCTTAAGCCAATTTATTGATCACCATCATCTCAGAGCGCGCTTGCTGAAGCTGAGGTTGAATATGAAACCGTAACAACTAATTCAATTTACGTTTCTTTTGATGTAACAAAATCAACATTTAACAAAGTTCCAGTTGGATCAAAGCTTGTTGTTTGAACAACAACTCCATGAACACTTATCGCCAACGCTGCAGTAGCAATTTCTTTTGATATTACATACTTAACAGTTAAATATCAAGATAGTTTATACGTAGTTGCTAAGAATTTATTCTATAATGATTTACTAGAAAAATTCCAATGAGAAAATTATGAAGTAGTTGATGAATTTCTTGGAAAAAAAATGCCAAGAAATTCAATTTGATATAAAGCACCGCTTCTAGATTTCGATGCACCAGTTATTGCAACAAACTACGTTTTAGAAGATAGTGGTACCGGGTTAGTTCACTCAGCGCCACTATTTGGTGAAGACGACTTTAGCTTAACCTTTGATAACGATTTAAAGCTAATAATGCATATTTCAGATACTGGTCACATTGAAAATAGTCAAACTAAATATGACTCGCTATTTTACGAAGAAGCCAATAAAGAAATTATTAAAGATTTAGCTGAAAAAGTAGTTCACGTATATACTTATTCACACTCATATCCTCACGATTGAAGAACTAAAAAACCGATTATCTATAGAGCAACTCCACAATGATTTGTTTCTATAGATAAAGTTAGATCAAAAATAGTATCAGAGCTTCAAAATAACGTTAAAACATTCCCTGAATGATCAAAAAATAGAATGATTTCTATGATTGAAAACCGTGGAGATTGAACTATCTCAAGACAAAGAACTTGAGGAGTTCCAATTATTATCTTCTACGATGAAAACGAAAAACCAGTAATCAACGAAGAAATCTTTGACCACGTAATAGATCTTGTTGCTAATCATGGAACTGATATTTGATTTTCAAGTACAGTAGATGAACTTCTTCCTGAAAAATATAGAAATAGAAACTGAACTAAAGAAAGCGATATTATGGACGTTTGATTTGATTCAGGAGTTTCTTCTATAGCTGTTGATATCGATGGTGGAAAAACTACTCTACCATTTGACGTATACCTTGAAGGATACGATCAATTCCGTGGATGATTTAATTCTTCAGTAATTAATGCTGTGGCATACGCTGGAGTTAGTCCATATATTAATCTAGTATCACATGGTTTTGCTTTAGATGGGCAAGGTAAGAAAATGTCTAAATCTAAAAATAACGTCGTAGATCCGCTTGACGTTATTAAAAAATATGGAGCTGATATTTTGCGTCTATGAGTAGCTAATAGTGAATATTCATCTGACGTTCATATTTCTGAAAGCATACTTGTTCAAAATAGCGAAATCTATAGAAAAATTAGAAATACAGTTAAGTTTTTATTAGGTAATTTAAATAACTTCAAATACGATAAAGATTTAAAACTAACTTCAATTCACCATTACATCAATGAAGAGCTTAAAAGCGTTAAAAAAGAAGTTTTAGAAAACTACGATAAATTTAGATTCATCAACGTTATAAAAGTTTTAAATAGATACGTAATTGATTTATCAAGTTTTTATCTTTCAGTTACTAAAGACATTTTATACATTAGAAAAGAAAATGACGAAGAGCGTCAAATGGTACTTAAAAACTTCTATGAAATACTAGACTTTTTAATGCTAGCGCTTGCGCCTATTATTCCTACCACTGCTGATGAAATGTATTCATATTTTAATAAAGAAAACAAAAAAGAATCACTATTTTTAGAAAGACTTGAAAAAGCAGGCGATGTGAGCTTTGATGAAAAAGTTTTAGAGCAATTTAAAGAATTCTTTGAATTAAGAGACCAAGTTAATATCTTAATTGAAAACCAAATTCAAAATAAAGTAATTAAAAGATCAAATGAATTAGAACTTGTTCTTCCAGAAACTGCAAGTGAATTTCTTAAGTCACTAGATTTAAAAACTCTATTAATGGTTTCAAAAATTTCATATGGAAAAACTCTACAAGTTGTAAAATTTGAATCAGAAAAATGTAAGAGATGCTGAAACCATTTTGCAAGTTTAAATAAAGAATATGAAATTTGTGATTTATGTTTTAGCGTTTTAAAGGATACTTTAGCTAATGCTTAGTAGCATTGAAGTTTATAAACAAAAAATAAATACTTATTTTAAAAAATACAAAAAACAAATACTATTAAATTATTTGGTATTTTTTATTGTACTAATAGTTTTTACTTCAATAGACCAAATAATTAAAACCTTTGTCTTTAAGCATGGAAATGCTTTAGAGATAATCAAAGAAGGTCAACACGCTGGGAAAATTTTATCCCCTGATGGATATAGTTATATAAATCCTGAAAGCATCTGGCCTATCAATCAAATTGACTGAAATGATTATGGAATAATCGGAATTAGAAGCATATGACACCGAGGAGTTACATTTCTATCAACTAGAAATATAGCCTTAATTCAAACTCTAAGCATGTTTATTTTTGTGCTATTAGTTTTATTTCCGCTATTTAACACTAAAAATGGAATATTTAATTCGTTTTTTATCGGGCTGATAGCCGCTGGTGACCTAGGAAACATGCTTGATAGATTTATCTTTGATGGACATGTAAAAGACATGTTCTACACCCCATTTTTAGAAAATTGACTTGATCGCCAACTTGGAACATTTAACTTTGCCGATGCCTGCGTATTTGTTGGAATGATTTTAATTTTTTTATCAACTTTTATCTTTTTTATAGTTGAATTAGTTTCAAAAAACAAAAAGAAAAAAACTGGCAAAATAATCGATGATGATACTAGTGACGATATTCCTACAATTATTAATTTATAAAAGACGCTTATAGCGTTTTTTATTTTTCAAAATGTGAAAAAAATTATGAAAAATATTTTTTATTTTTAAAAAAATATAAATATAAATCTGCATTTTAATGGAAGCAAAATTTTGGCCATATTAATTTAATTAACAAATTAATAGCCAGCTAATTAATACGCAGAAAAAATTTTATTTTTTTGTTAAATTTTATCAACATCCCTGACATATAAAAGCTCTAAATTACAGAGACAAATACATAAAATAGGAGTTTTATGAAAACAAAGAAACTAAATTTACTTAAAGTTGCTGCATTCGGTGTTTTACCTGTTGCATCAGGGGTGGCTTTAGTATCTGCAACTTCAAGCGTAAACTCTACAAATGCAAGATCAAATAATTTTGGATCTTCTGATGAAGATTTTGAAAATAGAGTTGATTTTACACTTAAAGATGACTGTTGAGGAGTTGGCAGCTTCAACTATGCTGGAGGAAAAAACGCACTGATAATGATGCAGAACGTGCTAAATACAATCGTGTAAGCAACGTTTTCATGAACACAGTTACTAAGTCAGATCACAACTGAGAAACTTGAACAAGTATTCCTGGTGTTGACAATTACGTTAATTTCTATAACGCGCTAAATCCTTCAAGTAAAGTATTTGACAGAAACAACTAACTTAAAGATCAAAAAGAATGAGAATTTACATTAAATTCTGCAAATGTATCAAAAAATACCAATTGATTAGCTTAAGATCAAACTTGAGGATTAATGGTGTCAAGGGATATGCGTATTATTCCAGAATCACTTGAAATTCTTGCAGTTCCCCAAAACTCAAAACAACCAGCAAGTGATTTTGACAAATACGCTTGAAAATTAAAAGATCAAAAAGATCAGTGAAAATACCAAACTCAAAATGACTGAACATATATTGACTACAACGTTGGATTTAAAAATAGCACAGTTAGTTCAATGAGCATGTGACATAAGTCATACTTTGGTAGAAATAAATTCTCTTCAGAAGCTAACCGTTGAGAAGTAGCTTCTTGAGCAGAATCAAGAAAACACCTTCAAGAACACAACGGATTAGGACTATTTTTCTTAAACCGTATGTATAACCTAAACAAAGCATGACAAGAAAATGTTTATAAAAGATGAAAAGCAAAAGACATGCTTCCAACACCTAAACTTTCTTGAAGAAGTAAAAATAGAGAAAGATATTCAAAATATACCGGTGCAGGTAACGGAGACGCTTGAGCAGCTAAAGCACAACAACAACTTAATGACTTCTATTACAGAAGCTTTAATAGCGTTTACTTAGCTGGTGTAGGTGAAACTTTAACATTAATATTAAAACAACACATAGACCGTTACAAAAAAGAACAAGGTTGAAAATACGTTCTTCGTTTCAAAACCGAATCTTCACATAAATATTACACCGAAGAAACCGCGCGTTACTACGATAAATTTAAAGCAGGTTCAAGCGGACAATCATTTGTTGCATTAGGATATTCAACAAACGATTGAAACTACCAAACAAAATACCAATACAAAGCGCTATTTTTATAAAAAGCAGACCGTACAGGTAACGAAAAATTTGACGTTAACGTTAAAGAAATGGTTGATCCTACAAAGGATTTAAACTTCCTAAAGCAAGCTTTAAACTAGTTAACGAAACTCTTAAAGCACTAGCAGTTAAAGATCCATATGTTCCAAAAATGAACAAAAACGACTTTAACTGAGACTTTACAAACCAACGTGAACAAAAAGTTTACGAAACTCAAACACTAAGCGCTAGAAGAGCACAATCAAGTAACTTTAACGTCAAATTCGAAATGATGTGAAGTCCGCTATTATCAGTAGATCCTAATACTATGGAAAAGATGAATGAAACCAAAGAAAACTTCTTTTCAAAAAAACTGATCTACAAGTTACAGTACAAAACCCTGCAGATGGACTTCAATTTGGAGTACGTGTATAAAAAGACTTAGATTTAGCAACCAACAAGTTAAACTATAAAGTTGTTTATTACCCACTTGCAGATAAATACTTTGACAAATACCTAGATTCACTTGGATGAATGCCAAAAATACCTAAAAGATTTATTTGTTGCAAAAGATAAAGGTGCAGATTACTATGCAGTTGAAGCTTTAAAAGAAAAAGCAAAAGATCTAAACTGAAAACTAGGTAAATCATGAGAAAAATGACGTCAAGTTGAATCATGAATAAAATCAGATGAATTTACTTCATCAACAGACACATCAGGAAAATCAAAAGCTACAGATGCACTAGCTAAAGCTAAGAAATTCCTAGAATCAGGAGAAAATGGACTTACTTTAGAAAACTTTGAAACTAAATTAAATTCAGTTTCTTCAACCTTAAATTTAAGTTCACTTAAATTAAAACCAGAACCAAGCCAAAAAACAGTTAGCCAAAAGTCATACGACCAATTAGTTTCAGAAGTGTCAAAACTATTATATTTAAGTAGCCTTGAGAAATCAACCTATTTACAAAAACTAAAACAGTCAGATACCCTACAACAAATGAATTTAGTCGGAGCTAAGCTCTAGAAGTTGACTCTCTTCTACAAAAAGGATTCACAATGAGATTCCAATTATGAAGAGCAGGAAAAATACGCGAATTCTGAGCGGTTCAAAATCAACTAACAAAAAGAGTTAAAGATAAAGGAACTCTTAAAAAAGCAGTTCAAGCTAGTGCAAAAGCATTAGGACAAAAATAAATTCATTTTTCATTTAAATAATATTTAGAGAAGTTACATTTAGTAACTTTTCTTTTTTTATTTTTTTATAAAGAAAAAAATATTTTGTGTTATAATATTTCTAATAGTAGCCATAGCGAAGGTTTGCACCTGATACCATTCCGAACTCAGTAGTTAAGCCCTTTAGCGCCTAAGATAGCTGAAAAGCAAAAATCGGGAGCTGCTTTTTTTTATTTTTTTAAGAAAAAATTCAAAATAATAAAAACATAAAAAAATTAATTTAATAAAATTATTACCATGGCCAGCCTAAATAGAAAAAAAATTGCAAAAACCAGCAATTCTACTGCAAAAAAAACTAAAGAAAAATCTGAAAAACCTAAAAAACTAAAAGACGATTTTTCAATTAATTTTCACAGTAAAAATCAAATTCAAGATAATGCATTTTTAGAAAATATTGAAAAGGTAGAAACTCAACTTAGTAAGTCAAAAATCGCTAAAACTCTAGCCGCAAGAAGAGGGCCTTTTACTTTTAAAAAGTTTTGTAAAAACTACTGAAAAAAATTATTTTTAATCTTTTTAGGAGCTCTGATTTTTAACCTTGGAATTCAGGTTTTCCTTTCAAGAAGTGAAACCATTCCATCAGGGCTTACCGGAGTTGCGTCTTTACTACAATTTTCAGTTCCAGAAACAAAACCATATTTTGCCATTATTTATTTTGCAACCAATATTCCACTATTTTTAATTTTTTGAAGAAAAATTCAAAAGAAAAACTTTTTATATTTAACTTTAATTTTCATGGTGTTCCAAATTTTAATTAACTTCGGACTTACCTTGCCACAAGTTGAAAAATTCATTCACACTGTAATTAATTTCGTTTCATTTGACTGAACTAGCACTAAAGCTTATGAGATGAATTTAACATTTTTAATTTTATTAAACTGTACCATTGGGGCTATTTTTGTTGCAATTGGAATTTCACTAATTTGAAAAGCTGGCGGATCAACAGGTGGAACCGATATCATCGTTTACTACTACACAACAAAATACAAAAAAAGCATTGGAAACATTTCAGTTTTAGTAAATATTATTTCAGGGATAATATTTGTTACTATATTTAACTTTTTACGTCCAAATGTAACTCAAGGTGAATATCCTTATCCTATTGTTTTTGGACTTAGAGAGTTTTCAACCTTTTTATATATTTTTATAGTAGGACAAACCATTAACATTTTATATCCAAAATATAAAAAAGTTACTCTATTAATTATTCCATCAGATATTCACAAAGTCATTGCTTACTTTAGATTAATTAACTATTGACACTCATATAGAATCATTAAATTTAGATCAGGATTTACCGGTAATATATCTTATAAAATTGAAACCACCGTTTTACTTCTTGAATCTAAAGAATTAATTCAAGATTTAAAAATAGTTGACCCTAAAGTTTGAATTACAGCAACTACTATTCATAGTCAAAGCGGAAACTTTTTAACATCTTATGTTGAAGAGTAAAACTTTTAGGCTAATTTTCCTTTTTTAGTTTATTTTAGAAATTATTACTTTATATTATGGGAGGTAATAATTAAAATAAATCAATTACAAAAATTAGATAAGAGTCAGTTATCCGAAATCGATCCAGGACTAGGACCAATCGCATTAGGAATACTTACTAGCATCCCACTAATTGTTCAGTCAATTTCTCCCGTAGTGGGACTTATCAAAACAAGCCTTTCACCATATGGGGAAATAAAAGACAAAATGGTTTCTTTTAAATGAAGCTCTAACAATACTAAGCGCCTAACAAACACCTCAGCTTCTAAGAAAAATAGTGACTTTTTAAACTCATATGTAGGTTTTTAAAAATCTTTTTAGAATAGAAAAAAAGATTTTAAATGCATTATAAAATGCATTTTTTTTATTAAAATTTAACCCAATAAAAATATTTAATTTTGCTATAATAAAAAAGTTACCGAATAGTAACCGTTCTAAAAAGGTTTTCAAGCATTTATGCACCTTAAAGACGAGCCACTTATAAGGAGACATTTTAATGTTTGCAATTATAGAAACTGGTGGTAAACAAATTCTTGTAAAAGAAGGTGATTCAATTTACGTTGAAAAACTAGAAGGTCAAGAAAAAAGCGAAGTTAAATTCGATAAAGTTCTTGCAGTTAACGACGTATTTGGAAAACCATATGTAACTGGAGCTGTTGTTCACGGAACAATAGAAAAGCAAGGTAAAGCAAAGAAAATTGTAGTATATCGTCATAATCCAAAATCAACCCACAAAAGAAAATTAGGACACCGTCAACCTTATACATTAGTAAAGATTACAAAAATCAAAGGGAAGTAATTAAATGGCAACAACCAAAGCCGGTGGTTCTACCAAGAACGGCCGTGACTCTCATAGTAAACGGCTAGGCGCAAAATTATACGACGGTCAATTTGCAAAAGCAGGTGCAATTATTTACAGACAAAGAGGAACTAGAGTTTTCCCTGGTGTAAATGTGCAACGTGGTGGAGACGATACATTATTTTCACTTGCAGATGGTTACGTAAAATACGAGAATAAAAGAAATCGTAAATACGTTTCAGTTTATCCAGCAAAATAAATAAAAATCAAAAATTGGGCTTTTGCCCAATTTTATTTCGCAACAGCTTGGATTTGAGTTATTAAATTAGCTCCCGATTGAATTAAGTGGTTATTACCATCTTTTTCATCAAGCGATCCTGGAAAGCAGTTGATATCTTTCCCTAAATTTAAAAACTCGCTTACAAGATTATTAACTTTACTATCTTTATAGCTAGAAAATATCACTAGGCTATTAGCGATAGCGGCTGATAATACATTAGACTGCCTAAAGTTTATTTTTCTAGGATGATCATCGATTGGATATTGTGAAATAATTAAATTATTTTCTAGATTTATATCATCAAATTTACTTGAATTTAATCCTTCTTTAGCGATATAAATAATTGATGCATTTGCATTTTTGAATTCATCAATTAAATGCTTTTCAGAAGCATATGAATTAGTAACTAAAATAGAATTTTCAGTTAGAGTTTTAATATTTTTACTTAAAATTTCTTTAGAGTATTCTGAATTCATTTCATCAACTAAATATAGCCGCTTTTTAGTTAAATCATTAAGAAGATTGATATTACCTTTGTAATATAAAACAAATGGTGGATAGTGAACCATGAAAAGCGACGAAGGATAATTTAAGTCAAATATACTAATAAATTTAATATCGTTTTTTAAATAGATATTAGTTATTTCATCGATTTCACTTTTTCTGAGTTTTTCTTTATCTTTTAAACCTTTATAAATTAAATAGTTATCACCTTTATGTTTATTAGATAAATATAAAAGAATGTTATTCATATTGCCTCCATGCATTTTTTTCTACTATAAAAAGCAAAAAAGTGCCATAGAAAACAAAATGTGGAAAATCGTTTTGATTTTCCACTTGAATTATTAACTAAAAAAATAGAAAGGAGAAAAGTTTATACTTCGACTTTATGAAATTTAAAGAAAAATATAAATCTAGAAACCTAAAAAATTAACAACTTATAAATTTTTACCATTGGGTAGCTTTTTAAAAAAATTACCCATAATTATTATACAGACAATACTAAAGGATAATTGCTATGGAATCAAAAAATTACGAAATAGTTGCAAAAGAGCTAAATATTACTGTTTCACAGGTAGAAACAGTACTAAATTACTTCAAAGAAGGAGCCACAGTGCCTTTTATTGCAAGATATCGTCAAAGCCAGACCAATAATTTAAACGAAGAACAAATTTATGCCATTCAAAGCCTATATTTATATGCCAGTGAGCTTAGCAAGCGTAAAGAAAAAATAATCGAAAAGCTTAAAGAGCTTAATTTATTAAACAATGATCTTGAGCAAAAAATTAATTCTTGCACCAAAAAAAGCGAACTGGAATCTATTTATGAACCATATAAATCAGGAAAAATAACTAAAGCTAAAATGGCAATTGAATTAGGATTAATGCCGCTAGCTTTAAAAATTTGAAACAATAAAAATTCTAGATTTGATTTAAATTTTGAAGCTAGAAAATTTTTAAGCGATAAACTAAAAACTTTAGATGAAGTTATTTTAAATGTTAACTATATTTTGAGCCAAAAAATTAGTGAAGATTTTGATCTTAGAGAAAAGCTAAAAGAAAATATTTTAGCTTACGGAAAACTCATTTGCAAGAAAACTAAAGAACAAGACGAAAATGATAGATTTAAAAATTATTATCAATATTCAACACCTATTAAATATGTTAAAAATCACAATATAATGGCAATTAATAGAGGAAGCAATTTAAAGAAAATAAAGTGAGATGTTTACCTTAATTTTGAAATTTTAGAAAGAATTTCCTTAAGAAAAATTACTAAATTTAAATTCAATGAAGCCTTATTAAAAGATGCAGTTAACGATGCTTTAAAAAAACTAATTTTACCTAGTTTGAAAAATAAAATATTTAGCGATTTATTCGATGAGGCAGAGAAAAAATCAATTGAAATTTTTTCTAATAATGTTGAAACTCTACTAAGCGCTCCTGCGGTATCTGGGCACAACATATTAGCTATAGATCCTGGTTATGTAAGTGGATGTAAACTGGCCGCTCTTTCAGAAAAAGGAAGCGTTTTAGAAATAGCAACCATTTATCCAAATGAACCTAGAAGTAATGTTTCACAAGCCAAAACCAAAGTTTTAGAATTAATCAAAAAACATAATATTACTATCATAGTAATAGGTAATGGAACCGCTTCAAGAGAAACCGAGCAATTTATTAATAATTTAATTCAAGAAAATAATCTTGATAATATTTACTTTTGCATAGTTTCAGAAGCAGGAGCTTCGGTATATTCAGCTAGTGAAATTGCAATCGAAGAATTTCCAAATTTAAGCGTTGAAAAAAGATCTGCAATTAATATTGGAAGAAAATTTTTAGATCCATTAAATGAACTTGTAAAAATAGATCCAAAGTCAATTGGAGTAGGTCAATATCAACACGATGTAAATCAAAAAGAACTTCAAAATTATTTAAATTTTAAAGTTCAAAAAGTAGTTAATAATTACGGAGTTGATTTAAATAGCGCATCAAGAGAAATTCTTTCGTATATATCAGGTCTTGGCAAAAAAACTTCCCAAAATATAATTAATTATAGAAACAAAAATAAAAGTTTTAAATCAAGAGATGAAGTTTTAAAAGTTGATGGAATAGGCCCAAAAACTTTTGAACAATCTATTGGTTTTTTAAGAGTTTTTAATTCAAGTAATTTTTTAGATAAAACCGCAATTCATCCAGAGTCATATAGCCTTGCCAACAAGATAATTAGTGAATATAAATTAATTCCATCTGAAGAAGGAATTAAAAACTTAGAATTAAATGCTAAAGAATTATCAGAAAAATATAGCTCTTCAATTGAAGAGATAAATTTGATTTTATCTTCACTTAAAAATCCAACTAAAATAATTAGATCTTCAAAGCAAGGATACCTCTTAAAGAAAAATTTAATTAATTTAGAAAATTTAAAAATTGGAGATATAGTAGATGCGACAATTGATAATATCACCGATTTTGGATTATTTTGTTATATAGGTTTAAAGGAAAGTCTTTTTGTTCATATTTCTAATTTAGCTAAAAAAGGAAATATCTACGAATCTTATAACTTAAATAATTTAATTAAAGTTGAAATAACTGAAATAAACAAAGAAAATAAAAAAATTTCTGGCAAAGAAATTTAAAAAGCAAATAAAAAAAGCATAAGCTTTAATTTATTATATTTGTAAATAGAATTTGGCTTGGCTTATTGTGCGCATTCTATATATAATGTATTAAATTAGGTAATCTAGGTGATATTTAAGCCACTAATGGTTTAAATATTTTACAAATATATGATTAAAACTTATACTTTTTAAAATAACATTTAAGTTATTTGAAAGAAATTATAACACAAAAAAATAAAAACAACACATAAATTTTAAAAATTTTTTAAAAATATTTTTTTAGTATTTTTTAGAAAAATTTTTCATGATTTTTATTTTTTATGTTAAAATATTTTCAATAGTAGCCATAGCGAAGGTTTGCACCTGATACCATTCCGAACTCAGTAGTTAAGCCCTTTAGCGCCTAAGATAGCTGAAAAGCAAAAATCGGGAGCTGCTTTTTTTTATTTTCTTTTTTAAGAAAAAATAAAAAATAAAAAATTATAATTTTAAAATCATGAAAAAACTTAAAAAACTATTTCTATTTTCTTTAGCGCCTATAACTGCTTCAGTTGCAGCGTTTTCACTAAGTGCAACTGTGGCATCAAATACTAGCGAATCTGAACTTAGCTCGCTTAAATTTTTATCAAACTCTGATAAAGATGTTTATAGAAAACTAATTGATCAAGCCCAAAGTGATAATGATAAAAAGTCAATATTAAACGAAGCTAAAAGCGTTAATACTGAGCTTTTAGCTTTATCACAAATTACATCAGAAGCATCGCTACTAACCGCTAATGTTTCTAATTTAATAAAAACTATTTCAGAATCAAAAGTTTCAAGTAAATACGCAGATTTATTAAGCGCTTTATATTTAATAAATAATGCTAATAGCGCCTACAATTCAATTAAAGGAAATAAAACTACTTATAACGCATCAAATATTGCTAGATTTACAGTGGAACAAACTTCATTTTTATCAAATTTATTAGAACTTTCAAATTTTGAATTATTTGAAACCCTTCAAAGTGATAATGCGAGTCTAAATGATTCAGTTGCGTTTTTAAATACTTTTAAAAATAAAATCCTACTTGAGCATAAATTTTATGCAAATATGCTTTTAGGAATAGCAACAGGGCAAAAAGCAGTATTTGATCTTAGCGTTGCCGTTTTAAAAGATCAATTTCCAAATCTAAAAGAAAACTTAGAAAAAACCACATATTTTATTGATAGTAAAAAACAATTAAATTCAAATGCTGATGTAGAAAATAGATTAAAAGTTTATGACTCATTAAACGTTGAAGATAATGGTATTTTAAATAGTATTAATTTCAACACTAGCATGGCTATTTTAAATAATAAAACTCTTTTTGATCAAGCAGTTAGATCATCAAATAGTCAAAATAGATACTTTTTAATAATTACTGCAGTGCTGCTTGTTTCTCTTGTTGGATTTGCAATCTTTATTAACGCTAAAAAAAGAAAAATGATGCAAAAAAGAGAACAAGAAACGCTTCAACAACTTAAAGCTGATGCACAAAATCTAAATAAAGAAACTTCAGAAGAAACTTTTTTAGATGAAACAGAAGTTTTACCAGAAGAAAAAGCAGAAAAATCACTAGAAACTAAATCAGAAGAAAAATCAGAAGAAAAATCAGATAAAACTACCGAAAAAAAGAAAAATAAAGCTAGAAAATCGTAAAATCTAGCTTTTTTTTGCAAATTTTTGAAATATTTGGCCTTAAATTTAGTAAAATTTAAAAAGTGGAGTTTGATGAAAATTACATTAATTTCTTTAAATAATTTTAGCGTTAAAAAAGTATCTAATTACCTTCAAGATTTATCAAATCAACTAGATCAAAATTTTGAGGTTGTTTTTTGTTTACAACGACTTTCTAAAAGTTTCGAGGTAATGAAAGAAATTAATTCATTTGCTGCAGGCGATCTTAAAAATAAAATTAAAATTGTTTATTTTTCTAAATCAGTAACATGCAGCGAAATGTATCTACAAGCTTTAAATGTTGCTAGTGGCAATTATAGTGTAGTTTTAAATTCTGATGCTTCATTTAAAAAAGATTTTGTTACAAAAGTATTATCAATAATCAAAAAAACTAAAGCAGATTTAATTGAATATCGTCCTAGACTTTTTGGAGTTAGCAAATATAAACCAAATTCAAGACTTCAAACCAAAGTTCCACTTGATATTGCTCAACATAAATTAATTTTTGCATATAGTTTTCCATTTTTATTTAATAAGATTGTAAAAACTGATCTTGCAAAAGAAGTTAAAGTTAGAAAATTTAAAGATGACTTAGATAATAAGTTTTTAATTGAACTTAATTATTTTTTATTACTTCTAAGTAAAAAATATTATTACTATGATGAAACTTTAACTAAAGAATATGTTAGTGAACATTACATTTTTGACTTTCAAAAATTCAGGCTAAGCTTTAAAAACATTAAAGCTTATTTAAAAGAGTTCAATTTAGATTTTGAAGAAGAATTTCAATATGCTAAATATTTCTTTTACAAGCTATTTTCAATAGCACTTGTTTCTGATATTCATCCATATTACAAACTAAAAAACAAAGCCTTTGATACTGACTTAAAAATAAGTCATTCAATGGAGCAATTTAATAAATTGTTCAAGTTTTTAGAAGCACTTGAAAAATCTAAAAACTTTGACAAGTTTCTAGAAGAAAACAAATACATGCTGCATCCGATACAGGAAACTAAAAACCTTAAAAAGAAATTGCACAAATTAAAAATACATAAACTTTTCCAAGAAATTTAATGTATCAAAACGCAAATTTTTCAAGAAGGTTTTTCGCCTCAATTTTTGATTTCCTTTTAGTTTTATTAATTTGTTTTTTATGTTTTTATTTGACTTCAATTCGCTTTCTTGCTTTAAATAAAAATTTTAATGATTTTGTAATTTACTTGCCTTTTATATTGTGTCTGGTTTTTATTTGACAATACTATTTTATAGTGCCAATAATTACCGAAGGTTACACTTTATTTTTTATTATTTTTAAAATTAAAATAATAAATCAAGAAACCAAAAAATTTAGTGCTCTAGCGCTTACTTTAAGAAATATTTTTGGAGTATTTTACTGAAGTATTTTAATTGTTTTGTTTTTGATTTTTCTAAAGCCAAGTGATTTACTGATTCAAAACAAAAAGCTTTTTTTTGTTGATAACGAAAATACAAAATTAATTCAAAGTTTATTTAAATATTTAAGTGGACTTTGAGGGATGCTTACATCTTTTAATTTTCTATTCATACTTTTTAGCAAAAAAAAGCTTTCTCTATTTGATTTAATGTCAAAATCAAGAGTAGTTATTAATAAGAAAATAATTCCAATTACAGAGGAAAAAATAATTTTCAAACCTAAAGTTTATATTTATCGTAAATATATTTATTTTAGTGACTTACAATTATAGTTAGGAGCATAAATGATAGCTTTTAAGAAAAAAGATTTACTAGATGATTTAAATGAAAAACAACGTGAAGCCGTTGAATATTTTGATTCTCATCTTAGAATAATAGCCGGAGCAGGAACCGGGAAAACAAAAGTTTTAACCAGAAAAATTTTGTATTTAATTTTAGAAAAAAAAGTTGATCCTAGCAAAATTTTAGCTGTAACTTTTACTAATAAAGCTGATAAAGAAATGAAAGATAGAATAAATTCAAAGTACTACGATAAACAAAAAGTACTTTTTGAAAATGTCTTTACGCTTCATTCATTTTGTGCACAAGTTCTAAGAAAATATATTAACTTAATTGGTTTTTCTAGAAACTTTCCAATTCTAGATGAGCTTGATAAAAAACAAGTTCTTCAAGATCTTTATGTGAAAAACAAAATTACAAATCATGAAGTTAGCTATAGCAATATGGCTAAATATATATCATGAGCTAAAAATAATCTACTTGATCAAAAAGATTTAATTGCTGAATTAGAAAAGCAATTCAGCGGAGATGCAGTTTCTAAAACTATTGCCAATGTCTACCAAGACTATCTAAATTACATGGCAGAAAAAGGTGCTCTTGATTTTGATGATTTAATTTTGCACTGTAAAACTCTTCTTGAAATGCATCCTAATGTTGCTGCAAAAATTGCAAGACATTTTAACTACATTTTAGTTGATGAGTTTCAAGATACCAGCGATTTACAATTTGATATTTTAGAAAAAATAATTGATAAATCATCTCAGTTAACTATCGTTGGAGATCCTGATCAGACAATTTATAACTGAAGAGGTGCTTCAGTTGATTTAATTTTAAATTTTGAAAACATTTTTGAAAATTCAAAAACAATTGTTTTAGATACTAATTATCGTTCTACTAAAAAGATATTAGCGTCTGCTAATAAATTAATTAAAAACAATAAAAATCGTTTTTCAAAAGATTTAATTACCAATAATGATGAAGGTAATGATATTGAATTCTACCACGCCTTTAATACTGAGGCAGAAGCTCAATGAGTTATTTCAAAAATTAAGCTTCTTAAAAAACAAAAACACCAAATTAAAAATATTGTAATTTTATATCGTTCAAACTACTATTCAAGAGCATTTGAAGATGCACTTTTAGGTGAAGGAATTAACTACAAAATTTTTAATGGATATAAGTTTTATCAAAGAACAGAAATTAAAGACGTTTTAGCATTTTTAAAAACTATTTTAAATAAAGATAGCATTGCGCTAAAGAGAATTATTAATGTTCCTGTTCGTGGAATTGGGCCTAAAACCGTTGAAAAAATTGAAGCCTTTGCGGAGAAGAATAAAATTTCTTTATATGACGCTTTATTTACTCATTTTAAAGAGCTGCCATTAGGTAAAGAAATTATTCTTAAAAAGATTTATCCATTTATTAAAATCTTAAGAAAATACCAATTAATTTCTGAGAAATATCCACTTCCTGTAATTACTCAAAAACTACTAGAAGAATTAAATTACCTTGAACAAATTAAAGGTAATCAAAATGAAAACCAAAATGCAATTGAAAACGTTAAAGAATTAATCAGCGTTTCAATGAAAAACTATTTTGAAACTAATAAAGAAGCTACTGCTATTGACTATCTAAATCAAGTAAGCCTGCTTTCAACTACTGGAGAAGATGTTGAAGGAGATGATTTTGTTTCTTTAATGACAATTCATGCCTCAAAGGGACTTGAATTCGATAATGTTTTCATAGTAGGATTAACCGAAGGAGTTTTCCCTAACTATAAACATTTAGAAGATGCTAAAGAAAATAAACACAAAACTAAAACAGAACTAAATAAAGGTATTGAAGAAGAGCGTAGACTTGCATATGTTGCAATTACTCGTGCTAGAAAAAACTTATTTGTAAGTGATTCAAGAGGATCAGTTTATGCGCCTATTATTCATGAAAAACAAACTTCAAGATTTATTCGTGAAATGGGAATTGATTTTGAAAGCTTTCTTGTCGATAAAACCAGTAAATTTAGTCACTATCTTAGTGAAGAAGAAAACAAAAATATTAAAATCATTGTAGGTGATGCAGTTAGCCATACTAGGTTCGGCGAAGGTATTGTTCAAGAAGTTAATGATTACGATATTGTTGTAAAATTTGTCCATGAGTCTGCTCCGCTGACTATTAAGAAAAATCACCCTTCAATAAAGGTTTTAGCAAGATAATGAATTCCATTTATATTTTGATTCCATTTATAGTTATTTCGATGACTATTTTTTTATTTATCGTTATTAAATTTATTTACCTAACTAAAAAAATGGAACGTGGAGTTATTTTATTTAAAATTGACTATCTTAATAAAAGAGTTTTAAGATTAAATAAAAAAAGCAAGTTTTTTAACACTGTTTTTGATTCTAAAAAACTTAACTTTACAACTTCAAATTATTTAAGTTTAAATACTTTCTACGATTTAATTAATAAAGAAGATTTAACTAAAATTAAAGACTATTTAGACTTTCAAGTTAACCAAAAAGAAAAAATAGATTTTAGAATTAGTAAATCTGCATCAAAGCATTTAACATTTAAAGAAAAAATTATTTGAAAAATTAAAAACACAAAAAACAATTCTATTTCTTTTGTGCTAACTATTAATCCGTCTCAAGATGCAATTTACTATTGCACATTAAAATGAGAATTTAACAATCAAAACAAAACTAAAAAAATAATAGAAGACAACAGCGAGAGCTACGTTAGAGCAATTAAAACAAACAAAAACATTGCTGTTTTAGCTTTTTCTTTAAAGACTTATTACTATATAAATTCGATTAATTTATTTGATATTTATAAGATTGTTTTCTTTTTAAATATTCCTAAAAAAAGTCTTAGATTCTTTCAAAAAGATGGCTTATTATTTTTTGTATTTCCTGATGTTAAAAGTAGTAAATATAGAAAATTATTAAGCTACGCTAAAAATATTCAAAGTCTTTCGCTTGCTAATAAATATTTTATTAATGGAACAATTTTTAAAAATAGAAATTATAAAACTCTTGATGATAAAGCACTAATTATTAAAAAAGCTCAATTTTGTATTTTTAATTTATTTAATTTAAATATATGTAAAAAAACAAATAACTTATTAAAGTTTAATTCTAAAACAACCGAAGAAATTGAAGTTAAAAATAAAGAGAGTTTAAACGTTTTTTACAATCTTGATTTACATGCAGAAGATACTAATTCATTTTTAGATTTTCATCGTAATTTAGAAGAATATATTCATGAAAATGCAGTAGCTAAAAACTTTCAAATTAAAAAAAGTTATTTATATAAATATGGCAGCGAACCAAAGCAAGAATTTTCACCAAAAGATGTAGGTTATGCTGATGTTGAAATGACTAACATTAGAGAATCTGATCAAAGATTTTTTAGAAACATTCCTTATTTAAATTTTGTATTTGAACCAATTTGATTTGATTTCATTAGAAAAAAACAAATTGAATTATTAAAAGAAGAAAATCTTAAAAAAGATTACGTTAAAAAAACAATGGTTAAAGTTTCTCAAGAAAGTTATTTAAATAATCCAAATAACTATATTGAATCTTCACCATCGGTTGTTATATATAGTTATAAAAATAATTTTGAAAGACAAAAACTTTCTAAAATAATTTCGCAAAATAAACAAAACAAAGTTGCGACTTTTTTATATATAAAAGAAATCGATAGATCAACTCTTCACACCGTTAGTGTTTGTGATTTTAGTGCAGTAATTATTGCTAAAGAAATTTCAGAAAAAATTCATAATAATGAAACGCTATTAAATTGCATTAGTTTAATTTCACTTTGCGAGAAAAAAAATATTGGAATAATTTATGAAAATGCTCCTGAGAAATTAAGCAAAGCTCTAACAAACATGGCAAAAATGAATTTTGTAATCGATAAAATATAAAAAAATTATGAAATGATTTTCATAATTTTTTTATTCCCCATCATCATCTTCATCGTCGTCATCTGAATCTAGTAAATCAAAGTCATCTAAATCCATAAGCTTTTGAAGTGAGTCAATTTTTTTCTTTTGATTTTTAGATATTTTTTTGTTTTTATTATCGAGAATATTAACTTTAGAAACTAAATTTTTTGGTTCAGTTTTATCATTTAAAAATGAAATTCTAAGGTTTTTAAATTCAGGTTCTTTTAATTCATCAACATAAAAGAATTTAATAACTGTAACTGGATCTCTTCTTTTTTTTCTATGGAAAAACGAATAGATTCTATCTTTGACAATATACTCTAAATCTTTTTCTTTAAATTCTGGCGTATTTTTAATGTAATGAAGCACAGCACCATGAGTTATTCTTTTGATTTCTTCAACTTCATCTTTAGAATTTTTCATTACAATTGTACCTTTAGAAATAAAGGTAGGTCTTGCCACAATTGATTTTGTTTTTTTGTTAATTAAAAAAACCATATTAACAAAACCGCTGTTTTTAAGTTGATTTCTTTCAGCAATTACTTTAGCTGAATTTTCAAGAACTTTTTTACCGTCAATATATACTGGTCCAAATTCTACTTTTTCATTTGTTGCAGTAATTTTTTCATTGAGCATGTTATAAACGATTCCTTTTTGAATCACTATAACGTTTTCTGGATTAACTCCATTTTCAATTGCGGTTTTACCATGGACCACGCTCATACGATATTCACCATGGTATGGAAGAAAATATTTAGGACGAGTTAATTTAAAGATTTTATCGTGTTCATGTCTATATGCATGTCCTGATGTATGTAAATATCCATCAACACCATTTTCTTTAATGATTGCTCCTAATTTATATAAACGATTAATTAAAAGCTCAATAACCATTTTATTTCCAGGAATAGGACTAGATGAAAAAATAATTAAATCGTTTTTCATTATTTTAATGCTTGCATGTTTTCCATAACTCATTCTAGCTAGCGCAGCAAGTTGTTCACCTTGAGATCCTGTTGTTAAAATAACAACTTTATTATCAGGAATTGATTTAAGTTGTTTCTTGTCAATAAAAACGTCATCAGGTGCATTAATATAACCTAACTTTCTACCAACTTTAACACCTTGAATCATTGAACGACCAAAGGTAATAACTTTTTTATTTAATTTAGCAGCAAGTTCGATTATTACTTTAACTCTGGTTAAATTTGAAGCAAAGGTTGTTATTATTGTTTTTCTTTTAGCTTGCTTCATGTAATATGAAATATCAGCTAAAATGTCTTTTTCACTTGGTGAATGATTAGGACGCATTGCATTAGTTGAATCAGAAAGCAGCGCTGTTAATTTTTGATTTCCAATTTCATATAATCTTTTAAAATCGGTGTAATTACCAATAGGAGTATAGTCAAATCTAAAATCTCCTGTACACATTATTGATCCATTAGGGGTTGTAATTCTAACTCCAAAAGCATCTGGAATTGAATGCTGTGCTGTTCAGAAATCTACTTTACAATTGTTTGCAAATTTATGAACATCAGATTTATGAATTTCAATAAATTCAACTTTTTTTGTGATTTTATGTTCATCAAATTTAAGTTTTAAATATTGAATTGCAATTCTAGGAGCAAAGATTTTATTTAAGTTAGTTTCTTTAACTAAATAAACCACACCACCAATGTGATCTTCATGTCCATGTGTTATAAAAAGGCCTTCTATTTTTTTACCTTTTTGTTTTAAGTAAGAGTAATTAGGAATAATTCCTTTAACTCCAGTGTTGTATGTGTCGGCAAATTTAATCCCGGCATCTATTATAAAAATATGATCTAAATGCTCAACTAAAAGAGTTGATTTCCCAATTTCTTCAACTCCCCCTAGAGCAACAATTCTAGTTGGATTCATTAATATTTGTTTTCCTATCAAAGAGTAAGCAATTAAAATAAAACAAAAAATTATAAAAATATAATTCTTATTTTTTAAATTATTTAAATGTAAAAATAAAATAATATAATAAAAATTCTCTTGCAATATAATACTATAAAACCAGTTAAATTTAATAAATAACTTTAAAAAAATTACAAAAAATTGCAAAAAAACACTATTTTAAGTGTTTCTTATTTTTTAAAGTTTAATTTATTTCCTGAATCAATAATATTTATAGATTCTAAATAAGTTTTTCACCTGCTATAACCAGTTCTTTTTTTAAGGTCAAAATTTTTAAATGTTGTTTTAAGTGAATTTTGTAATCTTGAAAGTTTGGGATTTGTAGTATTTTTCACATAATTAATTACAAAATTATTAATAGCTTTACCATTTATAGCTGATAAAAAAACTGTTTTATTTTCTTTTCTCAATCAAAAAGAGTTTTTATATTTTGTTTTTAATATTTTTTCTAAATTATCAGTTTTAAAAAATGTTTGTAACAAATCTTTACTATCTTTTAATTTGTTTTCTAAAGATTCAAGTTTTATTTTTTCTTCTTCAGATTCTTGTTTTACAAATTGGGTAACAAAATTAAAAAACTGTCCTCTTGATTTAAAAAGTTTTTTAGAATCATCAACAATTATTTCTTTATTTTTAACTTCTTCAACTTTTTCAGTTTCTGTATTTTGTGTTTCAGAATTTTCAACTAAAACAGCTTTTTGTACTTCGCTAGTTATTTCGTTTACGTTTGCTTTCTTAAGTTTTTTTCTATTTCTTTTTCTTCTTCTTGAATTCTTTTTTTCAGCTTGATTTTCGTTATTAGATATTTGCGCTTCTTGAACAACTAATTGTTTTTCAGGAGCTATTTTTTCTTCGAGTAAATCTAATAAGTAATTTTCATTGATATTTGTTTCTAAATCTTTGTTTGTATCGATTGGGTTTTCTTCGAAAACTTCATGTGCATTTTCTTTGAGTCATGGACTAGCGACACTTTCACATGCTAAAATAACGTATTTATTTTTTGATTTTAGTTTTTGTAAAAGATAAACAAAATCGCTATCGCTTGTTGCAATACAAAAAATATCTATATCTTTTTCATATAGAATTTGCATTGTTTCAATTATTAATCTTGGATCCGCTGTACTTTTTCCGTCTATATATTTTTGTTGATAGACAATTTCTAATTCATGAAATTTATTATTTATTTGACTCTTATCTGAGGTAATTAATTTTACAATTGCTAAATTACCACGAAATTTAAGTCCTTTAATTAAGCTAATTATTGATTTTTCGCTTGATAATAATACTATAAAAAAATAATAAAGAGTTTTGCTTTATTACTTCCATATTGTAAAGTGCAAGTTACCATTTACAATTTTTATTAAATTTTGGGCTATAAAATTTACCTTACAATATCGACGAAAAAATTAATTTTTAATTTTTATGTTTTTTTAAAGTAATTAAATTATATATTTAGTTTAACTTTATTTTCCGCGTAGTTTTAATTTAATAAAAAATGAACAATAAATTGTTCATTAATTTTATTTTTTATAAAAATGAATATTCTGAATTTCTATTCATTGTGCGAATAATAAAATTTAAAAACCAAAAATTAAATATAGAAATAAAAATAATTGGAAAAGCTCAAGCCATGCTAATTTTCTTAGTTAAAAAATGAAAGTTGGTAAATACATCCAATAATGAATAAGGATTAAATAAAGAAAACGGAATTTTCACTAAAAACTTTTTAAAATTTAATTCTGAACCAATAAAATCATGAGCTTCTTTATAAGAAATACTATATAGGCCTTCGCGATCAAAATCAATTCTATTCAATAGTCCTGAAAAATCTAATATTAATGAAATGAAAATAAAAATTCAAATTAACGACAAAATTCATTTATTTAAAATAAAAGAAGCGCTGACAAAAACTATTGCTGTAAAAAAAGATAAAAAACTCAAAATTATGTGACTAAAATATTTGTTATTTAAATAGAAAAAATTATCTATTGAAATTACACAAAAGGTTTATATTTGAAATAAATATTATTTCATTTCCTTATATAAGAGCCAAATAATTGTTTTGGTCTAAAAAAATATTGATCTAGCAATTCGTTGTAAAAAAATCCATTATCTATAAAATTATCGTTATTCAAACTGCTAGATAAATTTAACGGAACAAGAGTAATAGGTGCTCTTTCATAACCAAAAAATTCTAAATCACTTTCTGAAAATTCTTTTTGTCATGGAATTTCATATGTATTAGAAGAATTACCTTTGTATCCTCAAGAATTATATTGCTATAAATAATCAATTGGTCACAGAGAAACTAAATTAATAATTAAAAATACAAAAAATCAAAAAATAACTAAATAAATCCCTAAATACTTAATAGATTTTTTGTTTCCATTTAATAAAATAATTCTTTTGTAATAATCGCTTTTATAAAATTTTCTTAAATAATAACTTCAAATAACTATTGGTAAAAAATAAAAAACAATAAAACAAAAAAAATTAAACTTTTCATATTGAAAAAGTTGAAATGCTAAATTTATTCAAAATAAAACCCATTTAAATTCAAAAGAATCTCTATTGGCAGGAGCAGTAAAAAAGCTTTAACAGAAAGTTGATTATAAAGATAATAATAAGAAAGAGTAAAGAAGAAAAAATATATAAAAATTGCAATAATAGAATAAGCAACTGGAATTGCCATTTTTTTTAAAAAATATTCTATAAAACATTTTTTCTGAAATTTTTTGTTGCTCTAACATGATATGCCATTTAAAAAAAATTTTTTTAATTATAAAATTGCAAAATGCAGTTTTAATTTTATTTTTTAACCTAATTAAATTATATATTTAATTTAACCACATTGTAAAGTGCAATGCACCCCTCTCAAAAAATTTTAATTTTTTTTGGAGTTTTTTGTTAAAACTCACTACTAAAAGAAGGAAAAATAAAATATTAAAAAATAAAAAGCCAACTTTTTAAAAATCGGCAATTTTATTAAATTGTAAGTGGTAAGGTTTACCTTACAATATGAAAATATTTTTTTAGTTAGATCCAGCTTGACGGTATTTGAAGTTTAATGTGTAAGTTCCAACTACGTGTGTATCAACTGCTTGAAGAAAATCTCCAACGTAGTATGGTTTATCTAATTTATGTGATAGCCCATCTGCGTCTTTGTATTCAAGTTCGCTTGCATCTACATCAAGACCAAATACTGTTAAAGTATAAACGTGATCTTTGTCAGGAGGATATGGCCCAAAGTATTGGGCAGCGTCTTCTAGCTCTAATGATGTAAACATTTCAGGAAGAATTCCATTTAAGCTTGATCCTTTTTCTTTATTTTCTGTTACTAAAGTTTTTGAAACTGAAGAGTTATATCCTTGTCATAATAAGTTGCTAGGCATTGCTTTTCCAAGATTTTCTTTTAAGTGATCAAAAGCAAGTTTAGAAGCAGCCTCTGATACAAAGTTTTCTTTAACATTAACTGCAACTCAGTGAATAAAAGGAAAACCAATAACTTTCATTGCATCAAAATCCTCAAGTAAAAGAGCATATGATTTAGCATTTGGCATTTTGTCTCATTTTAATTCAAATGAGTGATCTGGAAAACGAAATGAAGCTTTACCGTGAGCTCCATGAACATCGTGTAGATATCCATGTTCGTTAACTGATTTAGATTTTATTTGTGTTTTATTACCTAATTTATGCATTAGTTCTCCTTATTGTTTATATCAGAAATTAACAGTGTATACATCAACAACGTGATCTAGCATTGCTCTATTTAAATCACCTAGGAAAAATCCTTTTTCTAGGTTTAATTTATCTGTATCAAGACCGTATACTTTTAATGTATAAAGGTGTTTTTTATCAGGTGGCATTGGTGGGAAATAATCACAGGCTTCTTCAAAGCTTGAAGCTTTAAAGGCAGCAGGAATACATTCAACATGAACTCCATTTGAGTTTTCTCCAGCACCTGGAACTCTAGAATTAACTCCCATTACTCATTGAGTTTTTTCTAGGTTTTCACCATGTTTTAAATGAGTGCTTGTAACGTTAGCGGCAGCAAAGTGAACAAAAGGTTGCCCGATTACTCTAGAAGCTTCATAGTCAACTAAAGTTAGTGCGTATGATTTAGCTTTAGGCATCTTTTTTCAGTCTAAATCAAAGACTAAAAATCTACCGTCTTTGCTTTGTACTCCTTCAGGTTTAAGTCAAAGTTCTTTACCTTTAACTTCAAAAAATTTTGAATTTACGTACATTTTTCTCCTTATAATAAATTAAGCTCTCTGGCTTGTTTTTCAAGATCTTCTCTAAAATCTGGATGTGCCAAATTAATTAAAGCTCTTGCTCTTTGGACTGTATTTAATCCTTTTAAATTAACAGCTCCATATTCAGTTACCACTCAGTGAACATCGTTTCTTAAAGTGGTAGTTGGCCCTGATAGCCTTGCAACAATTTTAGAAAATTTTTTATTTTTAGTAGTTGAAGTTAGGGCTATAATTGACTTTCCGCCTTGAGACATATAAGCTCCACGTACGAAATCAACTTGGCCTCCTGTTGCAGAAAATTGGTGACCATTTAAATACTCAGAATTACATGCTCCAGTTAAATCAATTTCAATAGTTGAATTAATAGAAACAAGATTATCTATTTTAGAAATTACGTATGGATCATTTACGTAGTTTACTGGAAAAGATTGAATAGTTGGATTTAAATGAAGCTCTTCATACATTTGCTTGTTACCAATAGCAAATGTAAAAACTGAAATATTTTTATTTATTTTTTTGTATTTGTTGGTAACCACTCCGGCTTTGATAAGACCTATCATTCCGGTGGTTAAAACTTCTGTATGGATTCCTAAATCTTTTTTATTATATAGTTCATTGCAAATTGAATTTGGAAGACCACCAATTCCCATTTGAATGCAAGCTCTATCTGGAATAAATTCACTAACTATTTTTGCAATTGTTTCTTCTTCAGGAGTTGGAGGAAGATCAACTACTTCTTGAAGAGGAGAATCGTGCTCCACTATAGCGCTTACATCACTAACGTGAATTAAATTATTTTCTCCAATTACAAAAGGAATGTTTTTATTTACTTCAACTATTACAGTTTTAGCTAGCCTTACTGCTGTTGAAGAATAATCATTAGAAAGGCCCATTGACATGTAACCATATTCATTCATAGGTGAAACCATTGTCACAAATGAATCAATTTTTAGATTTTCACTAAAAATTCTTGGTGAATCTGAAAAGTGTGCTGGAATGAAAAATACTCTTTTTTCATCTAAGCTTTCTTCTTTTTGACGTTTTAAAATTTTACGCTCAGTATCTTGCATGAAAAAAGTATTAGGCACTATTTGTTTGTTAAGATCAAAGTCTAATATTGTATCTGCGGCATTTTGCTTTGCTGAAAAATAATAAGCGTTGATTTTAAAGTCTTTATCGCTTCTGGCGATATTTGCAATTTCTTCTAGAATTTTTCTAGGTTGCATGAAATGCATTGAAAAAGCTAAATTGGTATTTGATTTAATAAATTTTTTAACTTCAGAAGAAGGTATTAATTTTTGATTGTAAATTTCTTTAAAAATTTTATTTGCCATTAGTAGTTGGTTTGGCTTTCAATTTTATTGTTATCTCTTTTGTAAACTAAAACTGTTCTTTCAAATGAAATAACCACTTCATTTTTTTGGTTAATTCCTTTAGTTAAAACAGTTACAATTCCTTGATCAGGACGTGATTTTGATTCACGTTTTGAAAGCACAGTGCTTTCGGCGTAAATGGTATCTCCTGCAAAAACTGGAGCGGTTAGCCTTACTTTATCTCAACCTAAATTAGCCACTACTTTTCCAGATACAGTATTAACTGACATTCCGGTAACTAGCGCCAAAGTATAAGTTGAATCAACTAGCAGTTTTTTTCACTCAGTTTGAGAAGCATAATGCTGATCAAAGTGAACTTGTTGTGGATTTAAGGTAAGAAGCGTAAATCATACGTTATCTACATCTAAAATTGTCTTACCTGGACGATGTTCAAAAACATCACCAACGTTAAAGTCTTCATAATATAAACCAGTGGTTTCTCTATAACGATTTTCACCAACTTTTTTATATCTTGAAACATTAGTTGCGTCTTGCATTTATTCTCCTAGAGCTTCAAGTAATTTTCTTGCTTTTTTTGCCATTGCTTCATCGACCATTTTGCCATTGTATCTTGCGGCACCTTCTTTCGAAAGAGAAATGATTTCTCTGGCTTGCATAATTTGCTCACTTGAAATTTCTAGCGTAGAATTAACCTCTGCAATTTGCTTTGGAGTAATTATTGCTTTGCAATAAACTCCATTGCGTTTTAAATAATTTAAATTTGCAATTAAGGCAAATTCACTACTTAATTCAAAGGTAGGAGCTTCTATATAATTAAAGTCATTTTCAAGACATTTTTGAATAACTTTTAGTGAAATAGATTCAATTAATTCTGAATAAATTTCAACGTTATAATCGCTTGCTAAATCGGCTTTACCAACCATGAAACCAAAGAATTTATCTTCAGGTTTTAGTAGGGCGATTAAATTATTTAAATCTTTAATTGCTTTTTTGCTTTCTAACATTAAAACTAGTTTGGCCTTTGAATTATATTTAGCTAGTATGTCTTTTAGCGTTCAAAGTTCTGCTTTATCTTCAAATTTAGGAAAAATAATAAAATCAAAATCAAGTCCATTTTTAAATAAAAAAAACAAAGAACTTTCATAGCTTTCTTTACTTACACGTAAAGCTTTTTTGAAGTCTTTTTCTTTAATTTGATTTCAGTAACTTTTTAAATTTTCAAGGGCAATATCTTCTTTTCCGTATTCAATTCCGTCTTCAAGGTCGTAAATGACTACTGAAGGTGATACTTCAAGAGATTTTTCAATCAATTTTGCTTTATCTGATGGACAAAACATTCAAGAATTTAATTTATAAGATACTTTGCTCATAATTTTTATCATATCTAAAATATGATGGTTAAATTATACAACTTAAAAATTGCAAAAAATAATAAAAAAGCCGCATTTAGCGGCGGTTTTGTTAATTTATTAAGCAGCAGGCGCTTTTTCTTTTTCAACTTTTTCTGCTACTTTTTTTGTATTTTGGCTAGCTGGAGCGCTAACTAAAGATCTATGAACTCTAATTCTTGCAACAGCAAATGGTAGAAGAGCCATTAATCTAGCTCTTTTAACTGCTAAAGTAACTTTTCTTTGGTGTTTTGCACAGTTTCCTGTTGCTACTTTAGGTTTAATTGAACCAACTGCATTTACAAATTTCTTTAAATCTTCAACGTTTTTGTAATCAACGTATGTTAATTTATTGTCACAGAAATGACAGGTTCTTTTTTTGTTGTGGTAACCTTTTTTACGTTTATTGTATGCCATTAAAATCCTTTATCTAAATCTATATCATCGTTTAAATCATCGGTTATATTTTCAAAGTCATTTGCTGAAATTGAATCATCGTCTTCTTCAGTTTCTGCTCTAGAAAAAACAGCAGAAGAAGAAATGTCTTTTTCTTCAATACTTAAGTTAACACTTTGATTTAAATCTGAATAAGTATTTGCTTGATAAGAAGCTTTATTTTGAGAATAATTATTTTGGCCATAATTTGTAATATTGACATAGTTTTTACTTGCCAGTATTTGAACATTATCAACAAGAATGTCAATTGATCTAACTAAAGTACCTTCATTGTTGTTGTAACTATTTGACTGGATTTTACCTTCAAGAAGAATGGTATCTCCTTTTTTTACATATTTACATAAAAACTCAGCTTGATTTCTTCAAGCTACAAATGGTAAAAAGTCACTTACTCTTTGAGTATTACTTGTGGTGTATCTTGTTACAGCAATTGTATTTCTTGCATAAGAAATATTGTTTTTAGTTTTTTGAAGTAAAAAATCATTTGTTACTCTTCCAACTAAAATTACTTTATTTAAATCGGCCATTTAGTTTATCCTATTTTTCTTCTTTAGTTTCTTTTGGTTTACTTACAACGGTTTTTTTGGTTACGCTTTTAGAGAAGCTTTTCTTCTCTTTACTGAATTCTGATTGTTCTTTAGATTTTTGTTGAGGTTCTCTTTTTCTAAACTCTCCTGCTTGACCATGATGTGATCTTTGATCTCTAAAGTCATGACCAAATTTTCTGTGAGTTTTGAAAACTTTATTTAAACCTTTTTCAGTATCTAAATTAACAACAAGATGTCTTCAAATTTCTTTGTTGATATTTGATAGACGAATAAATTCTGCAATATTTTTTCTTTCAGTTTCTAAGTTAACTAAAAAATATTGCGCATGTTTGGTTTTATTAATTTCGTAGGCAAGCTCTGTTCTTTCAAGTTTTTCAGCCTTTTTAAAATCGTCATGAAAAACTGATTTTAAAAAACTTTCAACTGTTGAAGTACTTGTCTTAGGACCTACTAAAACCATGATTTCGTATTTAGTTTTAATAATTAAAATCTCCTTTTGGACGTCAGAGTTATCTAAAATAACTAAGGAGTAAAAGTACTCTTATCTATTATAAACTTTTTAATTTTTTTAAGCTGGTAAATTTGAAAATTTATAGGCCCATTTTTTGGTGCTTTTCAATAAAATATTTTTTAAAAAAAGTTTTTTGGTTAAAATATGCATTATATTTAAAATAGTCACTTTAGGAATTTAAATGAATAAATTAGTAATTGTCGAATCACCAAATAAGGTTAAAACCATCCAAAAATATTTAGGAAATGACTACAATGTTATTTCTTGTGTTGGTCATATTTATAAAATGAAAACCTCAGGACCTTTTGGTCTTGGAATTGACTTTGAAAACTGAGAACCATTATATGAATTTGATAGCACAAAGAAAAAAGTCGGTAAAGAATTAAAAGACTCACTTAAAAAAGCGCAAATGGTTTATATTGCAACTGACCCTGACCGTGAAGGTGAGTCTATCGGAGAGAATTTAGTTTCATATTTAAAACTAAATGACAACTACAAAAGAGTTACATATAATGAAATTACCAAAGATGCTATTTTAAAAGCCTTTGATAATCCTCACGATTTAAATTGAGCTTTAATTAACGCTCAAAAATCAAGAAGAATGCTAGATAGAATTATCGGTTTTAGATTATCTAAACTGCTACAAAGCAAACTTCAAAATGCACCAAGTAATGCTTCAGCTGGAAGAGTTCAATCTATCGCGCTAAAACTTGTAATTGATCGTGAAAGAGAAATTTTAGCCTTTGTTCCTACTAAATATTGAAAATTAAACGCGTTTTTATTAAATGAAAATTCACTTAAAGCTCAATATTTTAATGAAGAAAATTCAAGTGGACAAAAAGAGTGAATTTTTGAAAGCCAAATCAAAGAAGTTAAAGAGTTTTTTGAGAAATTAAAAGACAAAAAAGTTAAAGTTACAAAAATTAATGTAACTGAAAAGAAAAATAAAGCTTTAGTTCCATTTAAACAAGCTGCAATTTATAAAAGAAGTCCATATTCAGCGGCAATGACTCAAAGCACACTTCAAAAATTATACGAAGGTTATGGTGATGGCGGGCTAATAAGCTATCCAAGAACCGATTCAACTAGGCTATCTCAAACCTTTGTTAATCAAGCTAAAAAGTTTATCGAGTCTAAATACGGAAGCGAGTTCGTTTCTAGTGAAGTAAAAGGTTTTACTGGTGATCAAGATGCCCATGAAGCTATTCGGCCAACTGATTTAAATCTTTTACCTGAAAATCTTGAAAAACTTTATCCAACAATTTCTAGCAACGAAGTTAATTTATATAAATTAATCTACGAGCATACTTTAAAAGCTTTAATTAAGCCTCCTGTTATTAAATCAAAACAATATATTTATCAAGTTGATAAATACTTATTTAAAAATTCATTTGCTACCGTTACTTTCCAAGGATACTACTGCGTTAGTGCACCTGAAGAAAAACAAGAAAAAGATCCGAATTTCGAAATTAATCAAGAAGTTACAGTTAATAATTTTGCATTTGAAGATTTAGAAACCAAGCCTACTCCTAGATATAACGATGGATCGCTAATTGAAGCTCTTGACGATATTAAAGTCGGAAGGCCTTCAACTTTTGCTTCAACTGTAAAAATAATTAAAGATAGACAATACGTTGAAGTTTTAGATTCAAATGCAATTAAGCCAACTGATTTTGGAATGATTGTATTAGATAAACTAGTTAATAATTTCCCTGAAATAATTAATGAAAAATATACAGCCGAAGTTGAAGGTCAGCTGGATTTAATTTCAGAAAATAAATTAGAAAAAAATCAAGTAATGCATGATTTTTACACTAAATTTAATGAATTATATGATCAAGTTGCTAGCACAATGGAAAAAACAAGGCTAGAAGATAACTTCCTTGATGAAGATTGTCCTGATTGTTCTGGAAAGCTACTGATTCGTTTAAATAGAAAAAAACAAAAATTTATCGGATGTAAATCATTTCCTAATTGTACCTATACAAGAAGCTATGAAGATCCTAATGCTAAAAAAAGATATTATAGAAATTATAAAAATACAAACAAGTCAAATTAGTTTTTATTAATATAATTATTAATATAGGCAATTAATATTAATGAAAGTTTCATTGAAAACATTTAAAAAAATATTACTAATATCGACATTAACTCTAACTTCAATAGTTAGTTTTTCTGCTTATAGCAGCGTTAATATTAATTCAAAGCAAAATGTTTCCGCTGTAGACCTAAATAAAGTTCAATTAAATTCTGAAACTGCAGCTCAAAATTCGCAAGATAAAGTTACTAAAGAAAAATTAAAAAGTCTCTACGATGAAGTTGTAAAACTTGATAAATCTAATTTAGAAACAAATCCTTTAAATTCGATTCTTTTAGTTTTATATAACGAAGCAGATAAAAATACTTACGTTAATTTATTAACTGAAGTTAAGACTTTATTAAGTAATGAAAGCGCTACAGAAGAACAATTAAATTCTGCTTATGAAAGATTAAATGCTTTCAAGAAAAAACTTGATGAAAACTATAAAGATGCACTTGCGTTTTTAAATACATTAAGTTATTTATTAAGCGATGAAAGACTTTATTTTATTAATCAAGTTAATGCTGCAAAAAATAATCCAAATCAAGTAGCGCATTTTGCTCAATACGCAAGCGCGCTAAATTCTCAAGTTAAAGATGCAATAGATCAAATTGCAACTCTTAAAGCATTAAATGAATCACAAGTTTCTAGATTTAATGTTAGTTTAATTGCTAATGCAAAAACTCAAGACGAAAGAAATAAAGTAGTTCAAGAAGCAAGAGAATTAAACGAACAAATAACTGCTTTAGCTAATTTAGTTAATACTTCAAATTTAAATAATTTAAATATCGAACAAATTGAAGCTAAATTAAAAGAAATGCAAACTAAAGGCATTGACACTTCAATTTATTCTTATTTATTAGACAATCAAAAAAAACTTAAATCACTTCAAGATTTATATTCAAATTTAAATAATTATTCATATGAAAGTTCAGAATTTGATTCACTAAGAGAAGAAGTTTTAAATAATTTTTCAAATGGTGTTTTAGTTAAAAGTATTGCATTTGAATATTTAAATAAAATAACAAATCTTCAACAATACCAAGCACAAGTTATAGCTCAAAAAAGTTATGATTACATTCAATTTGTGCAAGCAATTTTTAATGGTAACGAAGAAATATTTAATCAATATTATGAAACTGAATTTAATAAAGATTATCCAGATTTAGGAGAATTTTTAAAATCAAATTCATTTTTTGAACTAGAAGAAAAAGAAAGCCTGCCACTTAGTTATTTTGAAAAATTTGACAAATTAAATTTTAAAAATTCTAATCCATTAGTTGATTCTGCAATTCAAAAAAGAGTTGTTAATTTCAAAGAAAATCAACCAATAAATTACAATTACTTTTACTTTTTATTTTTAGCATTCCCGATAGCATTTTTACTAGCTGGATTTTTAATTTTAAAATTAACAAAACCTAAATTTACAAAAAAGAAATAGCAACATAACCACAAGATGAATAACAAAAAACCTATTTATTTACATTTAAAAACTGAATTTTCTTTTTTAAATTCTGCCATTAGATTAAATAAATTATTTAATTTAATTGAGAGTCAAAAAATTGAATATTTAGCAATAACAGATAAGGAAAATTTATACGCACTTCCTTATTTATTAGAGTTTCGCGAAAAATATAAATTTAAATTAATAATAGGTTGTGAATTCGAATTAGATAATAAACTTGAAGTTATAATTTTAGCTAAAAATTTAGCAGGATATAAATTAATAAACGAATTAATTTATCAAAAATCAAACAATAATTCTATTAATCTTTCTGATTTAAATTCAGAAAATATTTTTGTTATAGATTCAGATACAAATGGTTATTTAAAAAATAAAAAAAGCTTAGAAGTTGAACTTCCAAACTTTTTTTATAATTCAAAATTTCAATTAGAAAACAAAGACAATGTAGTTTATGCGCCTGTTAAAAAAATAATTGATAAATTTGAAAACTTTACCTTAAATATTCTTGACAAAATTAGAGAAGAATTTAAAGAAAATAATAACTTTGACGATTTTTATAGCGAAGAAGAATTTAATGATTTAGATGAAAAAATTTATCAAAATACATTAAATTTAGCTGATCAATGTTTTGAATTAGAAATTGATAAAGAAATTAAGCTTCCTGAATTTTCAAGTAATTCAAAGGAAGAAATCGAAAGCAAAATTAAAGCATCAGAAAGAACTAAATATTTACTATTAAACTACGATAAAGATTTAGTAATTGAAAGAATTAATTATGAGTTTTCAATTATTAAAGAACAAAATTTTGTTGATTATTTTTTAATAATAGCTGATGCATTATCATGAGCTAGAAAAAATAAAATAAGTATAGGACCAGGAAGAGGAAGCGTTTCTGGTTCTTTAGTTGCATACGTGCTTGAAATAACTGATGTAAACCCTTTAGATTTTGATCTGCTTTTTGAAAGATTTTTAAATACCAAAAGAGTTACTTATCCTGATATAGATATCGATATTCAAGACGATAGAAGAAGTGAAGTATTAGATTATATTTTTGAAAAATACGGACAAAAAAGATGTGCTCTAATTACTACTTTTTCAACACTAGGCGCTAAAAGCGCAATTAAAGATGTTGGTAGAATGCTTGGGATTTCAAATTCTGAAGTTAATTTAGTTACAAAAACAATTAATGACTTTGATAAAAACTTAACTTTAGAAAGTGAATACAATAAGAGAAATTCGAAATATAAAGCAATAGTTAGTAAATACGAAAACCTTCATGAATATGCAACTTATATTGAAGGACTATATCGGCAAACTGGAGTTCATGCTGCAGGTATTGTTATTGCAAATAACGATATAACAAATTACTTTCCAATTAATAAAGTTTTAGATAAATATAATCAAGTTCAATTAAGCCTTGAAAACTTAGAAAAATATGGGCTTATAAAAATAGATTTTTTAGGATTAAAAAATTTAACCATTGTTAAAAATATTGAAAATCTAATTAATCCTAAACTTCATTTTGATAATGTTATAAATCAAAACTTAAATAAATTTATTGATCATAAAACTTTTTCAATTCTTAATGATTTAAAAACCGAAGGAATTTTTCAACTTGAATCTGATGGAATGAAAAGAGCTATCTCACAAGTTAAAATAGATAGCTTTGAAGATATATACGCGATTATTTCTTTATATAGACCAGGACCATCACAATACATTCCAATATATGGAAAAAATAAAAAAGATCCAAGTCAAATTGAAAAAGTTCATCCAATTTACGACAAGATAGTAGCTCCTACTTTTGGAATAATCGTCTACCAAGAACAAATAATGCAAATCGCTCAAGAAGTAGCTGGTCTTTCGTTTTCAGAAGCTGATTTACTTAGAAGAGCAATATCGAAGAAAAATTCTCAAGAACTTAAAAGCTATAAAACTAAATTCTTTGAAGGTGGAGCTAAAAATAATGTTTCATCAGATCTATTAAATAGAATCTATAGCAACATTGAAAAATTTGCTGATTATGGATTTAATAAATCGCATGCCGTTGCTTATGCAGTGCTTGCTTTAAAACTTGCATTTTATAAATCTAGATATCCTTTTATTTTTTATAAAGTTTTACTTGACAATTCATTTTCTTCGCAAGAAAATACTTCAAAGTATGTTCAAGAAGCAACTAAACTAAAAATAAAAATAAATGCAGCTGATATTAACATTTCAAGTTTAAATACAGTTGAAGAAAATAATAATCTTTATCTTTCATTTTTAACTATTAAAGGTTTTGGAGAAAACTCTGCAACTAAATTAATTCAAGAAAGAAATCGTGCTGGTAAATTTAAAAATTTTTTTGATGCTGCAATTAGGCTAGGAATGATTGGTATCAAAAAAGCAACTCTGTCACTTTTAATTAATGCAAATATTTTTAGAAGTTTTGGAAATATAAATACTTTAATTAATTCATTAGAAGACGTAAGTAACTTTGTTGATTTAATAAACAAAAAAGTTAAAAAAGCTTTTATGGCTTTAGATAAAAGCGAACAAACTGATGGAAAATGAATTAGTTTATATGAAGACTTTGCAAGAGAAGAACAATTTCCAAATATCTTAGATGAAGTTGAAATTTCAGATAAAGAAATAATGGATTTAGAAACTAAAGCTTATGGAATTTCTTTAAGTGTTATCGATGAATCAAAAGTTGAAAATGAATTCTCGCTTAATTCACTTAATGAAAATGAAACAAGAAATTTTAACGTTATCTTAGAAGAATTTGATGTTAAGTTAAATACCAATAGTAAAAAAGTTAAAATAAATGATGGTAAAGTTTCTAAGTTTGCATTTGTAAGTGATTATTCACTAAGCATATTTAATAAAGAGTTATTAAATAAAAAAATAAATGTAACAGTTACTCTTAAAAAATCAAGAAGTAACTTTAAATACTTGCTATTAGAAAAATGGAGTTTATAATGGAAAAAGCTTTAATTATTGATGGAAATTATTTAATGTTTCAATCATTTTATGCAACATATAGAGGTGATATAAATGTCATTTTAAGAACAAGTAATGGAACTCCTACAAATGCAATTACTTTATTTTTAAAACAGCTAGTTAAATACTTAGTTTTTTATAAACCAGATTATTTATTTATAGCCTTTGACGCAAAAGAAAGAACTAAAAGACACGAACTTTTAGATGGCTACAAAGCTAATAGAATTAAAGCTCCACAAGAGCTATTTATTCAATTTGATTTAATTAAAGAAATTCTAAAAGAAATGAAAGTTTTTTACTATGAATCAACAGGTGATGAAGCTGATGATTTAATAGCAACATTTTGTAAGAATTTCGAATCACTAGAAAAATTTATTTTTTCAAGAGATAAAGATTTGCTTCAGCTAGTAAATAAAAATACAAGAGTATTTTTCAAAGACGAAGAAGTTACATATTTAAATTTTTTTGAAAAATATCAAATTAATCCAGATCAAATAATTGACTTTAAAGCACTAAAAGGAGATTCTAGCGATAACCTTCCAGGAATTAAAGGAATTGGTGATAAAACAGCTATTAAATTATTAAACGAATTTAAAACTTTTGAAAACATTTATCAAAATTTAGATTCAAAATTAATAAGTGAAAAAGTTAAAAATAATTTATTAAAAGGTAAAGAAAATGGAATGCTTTGCTATCAACTTGCTAAGTTAAATTATGAGGTTGAAGTTTTACCTAAAAATTTAGATTTATTTAAATTAAATATAGATTTAAAAGCTTCTGAAAAAATTCTTGATGAGCTTGAACTTAATACAACAAAGAAAATGCTTTTAGATAAAAGATGATTGCAGTAGTTGGAAAAGTATGTTCTGGTAAAACAACATTTTTAAAAAAACTAGAACAAGAAGGCAAAAAAGTATTTATCGCAGATGAATTTGTTAAATCTTTATATGAAAACAAAGATTTCTGCCAAAAAATACAAAAATTAATTAATTTTGATTTATTAACTAAAAATAAACTTGATAAATTTAAAATTAAAAAGTTATTTTCTGAAAATAAAGATCTTTTTGAAGAATTTGAAAAGCAAGTTCATTTAGAAGTTTTTAAATATTTATCAGAAAATAAATTTGATTTTGCCGAAATACCGGCATTAAATTCAAAACATGCTAATTTTTGCAGTCTTATTAGCAAAATTTATGTGCATAAAGTCGACGAAAACACTAGAATAAAATTTTGTAAAAAAAGAAATGTGGATTCTGAAGCTTTAAAAATTTTAGACGCGTTAAATTCTTATAATTGGACAGATTTGAAAAATTATAATGGAATTTTAGTTGTGGATAAGTTGTAAATAATTTTATTTTTTTAAGATTTTTTGAAAAAAAGTTTATAACATTTCCATTTTGTTTTTTATAATCATTAAGACTTAATTTTAGAAAGGGTTTTTTATGGAACAAACTAAAGAATATTCATTGAAATACGATAATTTAAAAATCTATTCAGAAACTGATTTAAGTGAATATGATTTAGTTAATCTTAGAAAACTTTATTCTCCAATTATAGGTAGCGTTGCTATCTCTTTATATTCACATTTTTTTGATGCATTAAGCAGTCCAAATAATGTTAATTCAATAAGCTATAGAGATTTAAGTTTATTTTTATTTGAAACACCAGAAAAAATTCATGATGCAAGAAAAAAACTTGAAGTTTTTAACTTAATTGAAGTTTTTGAAAAACATGACGAATACAGCATCATAATTAAATTAAATAAACCTGAAACTAAAGAAAGATTTAAAAATAATTCACTTTATTCAAAATACTTAAGAAAAGCTCTTGGTTTTGAAAAAGCAAATCAACTTCTTTCTAGTTCAACTTTTAATTTTAATGATAAATCACTTACAAATGTAACATCAGGATGAGTTGACTTTTTAGATCAATACAAAGATTATTCATTCCAACTTGATCAAAACTTAAAAAACAACAAAATTGAATTCATTAAAAGTCAAATGAAGAATTACTCATTTGAGGATGAAAACATTTATTTAAATTCAAATTCATCAAGTTATAACCTAAATTTAGTAACTAATGAAAAAAATAATAATTTATATGAAGTAATCAAAAAAGAAAAAGTTGATTTTTATCTTCAATTCCAACATGGAATTAAACTAAGTGAAGAAAAAAATACTTTACTTAAAAATAAAATTTCATTTTGAAAAAGTCAAATTTTTAATGAACATATAATTAATTTAGTTTTATTTTTAACATCTAAACTTCGTAAGTTTAATAAAGTTGAATCTTGATATTTAGAAGTTGATAAATTAATTACAAAAATTTGTAAAAAAGAAGCTTATTTAAATTTTGAAATGGCAGAAGAATTTGTAATTAAAACTTATTTAGAATCAGATTTAGATAAAACTTCTCTAAACACTTACATATCTGAAAAAAATAATTATTTTAAATTCAAAAAAGCAGTTTAAAAATTTCAAGTCTAACTTGATTTTTTTATTTTTTTAGTTAATTATTTTTATTATAATTAAAGAAGAAATTTAACAATTGGAAACAAAATTATGGATCAGCAGAAAATCATTAAAGAAGAAAAAAATAACTTACTTAAAAACAAATACATTGCAAAAAAAGTTGCTGAATTAAATATAACTGATGATGAAATTATAGAAAACGCACTTAATTTTATTGTTATGGAAAATAGCATAAAAGATAGCGATTCTGCATTTTTATTTGATGTTTATCGTGATGAAAACAATAAAATTAAATTCTATTGAAAAGTAAGAAAAAACGAAGCTGCTCGTCAGTGAAAAATTGAAAGAAATTTAATTCTTACTTCAATTTCAAGTCCTTATAATACAAATTTTATTGATAAAAACTTTTTTGAAAAATATAAAGATATTGCTTCAAAAAGAATTTTAAAATATGCCAAAACTTTTGCTGAAAATCTTAAAGAAAACAAAGAAATTCCAAGTATATTTTTTACATCACAAGGCACTGGTCAAATAAGTGATTTTATGTCTAGTTTTGCTCTTCATTCATCTTTATATGTTAGAACAGCTTACATTAACATAAATGACTTAAATGTTTTTTATAAGAATTCATTTTCTTCAAATTCTCAAAATAATTATTTTGAAGTAGATAAATTAGATGAAGTAATTAAAGAACTTTCTGAAGTTCCTGTTTTAGTTTTAAATGAGCTAGGAATTAGTAAATTTACTATTAATTTTTTAAATGCAGTTTTAATGAAAATTTTAGAAAACCGTTATAAAAATAATAAAACTACATTAGTTAGTTCATATCAACCAATTGATAAATTAAGCAAAAAATTAGTAAATAATGAAACTGATAATTTATTTTTAGAAACTTGTTTTAATAAGTTTTTATTCATCTTAGATAATTTATGCACTCAAAAAGAGGCTTTAAAATGACAAAAATAGTTTTAGCTGGTACTCCAGAATTTTCAGTCCCTATCTTTAAAGAAATAATTAAAAATTTTGAAGTAGTTGCAATAGTAACGCAGCCTGATAAACCAGCTAAAAGAGGACAAAATCTTCAAGAAAGTCCTGTTAAAAAATTAGCTTTAAAATACAATTTAAAACTATTTCAACCAGAAAAAATATCGATGATATACGAAGAGCTTAAAGAGCTTGATTTTGACTATATGCTTACCGCTGCATTTGGTCAATATATTCCTGAAAATATTTTAAATTTACCTAAAAAGTTTCCATTAAATATTCATGGTAGTTTGCTTCCTAAATATAGAGGAGCAGCCCCTATTCAACATGCACTATTAAATAACGAAACTGAAACCGGCGTTCAGCTTATTATAATGACCAAAAAAATGGATGCAGGTGATATTTTAAAAGAAGCAAAAATAAAAATAGAAGAAAGCGATATTTCTTTAACTTTATTTGAAAAATTATCAAATCTTGCTGCTGAAAATATCGTTTCATGAATTCATGATTTAGATCAAAATAATTATCAAAGAATTATTCAAGATGAATCTAAAGTAACGCTAGCTAGCAAGCTTTTAAAAGAAGATTCTTTTTTAGATAAAACTAAAACCAAAAAAGAAAATATAGCTAAAATTAAAGCCTTTGCACTTAATCCTGGAGCTAGATATATAAACGAAAATAATAAACTAGTAAAAGTTTATTTTGCTACTGAAAATAAAATAAAAAATGCGCCAGTTTTTACTTGCGTAGATGGCGACATTTTTTTAAATGATTATCAAATTGAATCTAAAAAAAGAGTAACTCTAAAGTAGATTTTCTGATTTTAAATATTCAAGCACTTGTGTTTCTGTTTCAAGTGATAATGCGTGGTTTGCGATTTCTTTTGCTCTTGCAAAAGTTGTATTTCTAACTAAATCTCTAATAGATAAAACGCTAGATGCTGACATTGAGAATTTATCAAGACCTAGTCCTAATAAAATCATAAATGCTCTTTTATCTCCAGCCATTTCACCACACATTCCAGCTCATTTTCCATATTTATGAGCCCCATCGATTATCATTTTAACTAGTTTTAAAATTGATGGATTTAATGGTTGATATAGATATGAAACATTTTCATTCATTCTATCGCTGGCCATTGAATATTGAATTAAATCGTTAGTTCCTATTGAAACGAAATCAGCGTATTTACAAAACTGCTCAGTTAAAACGGCTGCTGCTGGGGTTTCGATCATTAAACCAAGTTCAATATCTTCTCTTTTTGCGACTTTAGGATTTGCGCTAGAAACTTCTTTATAGCATTCTTCAAATGTATTTTTAGCTCTTAAAAATTCATCTAAAGTTGTAATCATTGGAAACATTACAGAAACTCTACCAAATTCTGATGCTCTAATTAAAGCCTTTAATTGAGTTTTGAATACATCTTCATTTTGAAGGCAGAATCTAATAGCTCTAAAACCTAAAAATGGGTTAAGTTCTTCTGGAAATTTGTAGTATTTTAGAGTTTTATCTCCACCGATATCTAGAGTTCTAATTACAACTCTTTGATTATTCATTTGCTCAATTACTTTTTTATAAGCTAAAAATTGCTCATCTTCTGTTGGTCAATTTTCATTGTCCATGTATAAAAATTCACTTCTAAAAAGACCAATACCTTGAGCGTCGTTTTCTAAAACAGATTCAACGTCATTAGGAGTACCGATATTTCCTTCGATTTCAATTTCGTGTCCATCGGTTGTAATTGATTTTTTACCTTTTAGTTCTTTTAACTTGTTAAGATAGTCTCTATAAAGCTGTTCTTGTTTTTTGAACTCTGCAATTTCAGCTTCGCTAGGGTTAAGTAGCACTTCACCTTTAGTTCCATCTAAAGCTAGAAGTTGTCCATTTTGAGCATGCTTCATAATTGAATTAGTTCCAACCACTGATGGAATTCCAAGGCTTCTAGCCATAATAGCTGTATGTGAAGTAGGTCCACCGATATTGGTTAAAAAACCTTTAACGTATTTTTTATTTAGCTGAACTGTTTGACTAGGACTTAAATCCTCGGCAACAATAATTACTTCTTCGCTAATTTGAGTTAAATCAGTTTCTTCGATGTTATTTAGTGCGTATAAAAGTTTTTTACATACATCACGAATATCAGCTGCTCTTTCTTTCATATAAGCATCATCCATGCTTTCAAAAATAGCAGCAAAATTATTGTAAAAACTTTTAGTTGCATATTCAGCAGTATAGCTATTGATATTAATATCGTTTCTAATAGCCTCTAGCGCTGATGGATCTTCTAAGAAATTTAAATGCGCTTCAAAAATAGCAGCGTGCTCAGAACTTGATGCAAGCTTAGCAGATGCCTGAATTTTAGTTTTAACTAATTCTCTAGCATTGTCATATAGCTTTAGCTCCTCATCTTTGTTATTTGTCTTTTGAGTAATATCAAGAGGAAGTTCTTCAATTTTAAATACTTTGGCAATTGCAATACCTTTTGATGCGGCAATACCTTTTATTAACATAAATCTCCTATTTTTTCTATTTTTTATATTATATAAAATTCGCTCTTTTAAAAATAAAAGCCCTGTTGGGCTTTTATTTGAATTATTAAGCTTTATATTTTAAACCAAGTGCTCTTAAAACTGGAACTAAAACAAAGTTAAATGGTTTGTTAAAGTGAGGAAGGAAAAATACATCAGTTAATGCAAGTTCAGGAAGAGTAAGTCCTCTTTGAATTGCAAGAGCTAGCATATAAATAATTTCAGCATGAGAATCTTGTCCTCAAGAACCAACTTGAGCTCCAACTAATTTAAGTGTTTTTGTATCGTATACGATTTTACATGCCGCTTTTTCATAGTGAGCCATAAATTCTGGACGATCATTATCTTCAAAATAAACCTCAGCTAAGTTTTCAAGGCCATTTTTTTCACCTAATCTTTTTGTAAATCCAGTTGATGCATATTTACAGTCAAATACGCTAACAGCATTAGTTCCAACAACTCCTGGGAATTTAACATCCATTCCAGCAAGGTGCAGAGCTGCTACGATTCCGGTTTTAACTGCGTTTGTAGCTAAAGCTACGTGAGCATAGTCGTTTGTAATTACGTTTTTAAGAGAAGCTGAATCACCAATTACATAAACGTTTTCATCTGAAACTGATCTTTGGTATTCGTCAACTTTAATTGCTCCATTTGGAAGTTTTTCAACATCTTCAACAACTGCAGTTTGTGGTCTAAATCCGATGCAAAGAAGCACTAAATCAGCGTCATAGCTACCTTTGTTGGTTTTAACCCCAGAAACATGCACACCATCTTTTGAAGTAAATTCTTCAACACTTTCACCAAGACGAAGATTAACTCCACCTTTACGCATGTTTTCTTCCATTTTGTCTGTAAATTCAGGATCAAAATAGTTAGGAACAACTCTATCTTGAACGTCGATTAGAGTAACATTTTTTCCTCTAACGTGGAAAGCTTCAACCAGCTCAACACCAATATATCCTGCTCCAACAACTACTACGTTTTTAACGTTTGGATCTTTTGCTTTGGTGATTATTTCCTCAGCATGTTGGAATAACTTAGAAAGTAAAACATTTTTTAAGTCTTTACCTTTAAATGGAGGAACTATAGGTCATGTTCCTCCAGCAAAAACTAACTTATCGTATGAATCTTCGAATTCTCTGCCTGTTTGTAAATCTTTAACAACAACTTTTTTGCTTTTTCTATCGATTTTTACAACGTCGTGTTGTGTGTGAAGTTTAACTCCGTATTCTTTTGTTAAAACTTCTGGAGATGAATAAAATAATCCAGCTGGATCTTTAAACATTCCTCCAACTCAAACAGCAATACCACATCCTAAAAATGATACGTTTGTATTTCTATCATAAGCTACAACTTCAGCTGATGGATTTACTGTTTTTAAGGTTCTTAAAAATGAAGTTCCGGCGTGATTTGCACCAACAACTATAATTTTATTGTTTTCCATAAGGGCCTTTCAAATATTTTTATATTTAACGGTTATATTTTACAACTTTCAACAAAAATTATCACGAGAAAATTTAGCGTAATTATCTTAATTTATGGCAGTTTCTGCATCTTGCTTCATACTCACTATCACCTAGTAAATTTCGCTCATTATTATCTACTTTTCTATAGGTCATATTAGCCACTCCATGGCAGTTCATACACACCGCTTTTAGCTTTTTAATTTTATCAGCAAGGCAGCATAATTGCGAAACAACTTCAAAAGGTTTTCCTAAATAGTCCATGTCAAGTCCTGATACTATGACTTTGTATTTTTTTTCGATTAGCTTTTGGATTTCAGCAACTATTGACATATCAAAAAAATGCACTTCGTCAAAGGCAATCACTTGAGTGTCTTTTTTGATGTGGTTTCATATATCTTTTGGATCTTTTAAATTAATAGTTTTCATTTTAGATCCAGTACGGCTTACTATATGATTAACGCTCCATCTAGTGTCAAAATCGGGCTTAAATGAAAGCGGTTTAAAACCTGCAATTTGATTTACATTTAAAATTCTAATTATTTCATTTGATTTTCCGGCAAACATAGGTCCGGTGATTACTTCAAGCGAACCGATATCGTATTTTCAACGCATATATTTTTCCTTTTGTTATTTTTTGGTTTAATTAATTAAGATACTATAAATGATAAATTGTTATGAGAAAAAAAGCATCTTTTTCTTTTGAAATTAAAAAAGAAATTTCAAATCAAGTTAAAAAGAAAAAAGAAATTAGAACTTTCATTAATGGAGTTATTTATTCCAATTCAATTTTAAAGAATAATTTCTATATTTTAAACTTTAAAAACAAGCAAGCTCTAGATATTATTTTAAAACTATTATCTAAAGCTCAAATTAAATATGAGTTTGAAAATAATTTAATCAAAATCAGTACTAAAGACTTAGAATTAAATTTTGATTCATATTATGAAAATTATTTAACTTTCTTTTTTTCTGGGATATTTTTCGGATCAGGATCGCTTAATTTAAGCGTGGGATCTTTTCATCTGGAATTTTCATCTAGATACTATGAAATTTTAATACAAATTCAAAAAAAATTAAATGAATACGATTTTAATTTTAAGTTGCTTAAAAGAAATCAAAAATATACCCTTTACATTAAAAAGCAAGAACAAATTCTTGATTTTTTAGCTGCAATTAATGCCAAAGAAGCATGGTCGCTAGTTCAGCAGCAAAAAATCGATAAAGATATGAATAACGCTTCAAATCGAATTAATAATTTAGATTTTAAAAATGAGAAAAAAGTAACTAAAGCATCAAGTGAATTAATTAAAAAAATTAATTTTATTTTAAATAAAAAATTAAATTATTTTTTCAATGAAAAAGAAATGCTTTTTCTGCAAGAAAAGCTGCAAAATAAAAATGCATCGCTGGCAAGAATGTGTGAAATTATGCAAGAAAAGCATAATTTAGAAATTACTAAAAGTGGGCTAAACCACTACGTAAGAAAAGTAAATAAAATTTATAAAGAAAATAAAAAAGCTCGCTTATAGAACTTTATTTTGTTAAAATATATACACTTTTTGATTGGAACTAATGAGATTAAAAAGATTTAGAAACTTTATAAAAAATAAACTTTATAAAGTTAATAATTCAGTTAATAGATATAAACTTAGTTTTAATAAAACTATTTATTTATTTTTAGCCTACTTTGTGATCATTTTGATTTTTAGTTTAATTTTATATTCTCCTATTACTCAAAATGAAACCTTTGCAGGGCAAAAAATAACTCCGCTAAATTATTTAGATGTAGTCTTTACTACATCAAGTGCTTTTAGTGATACCGGGCTAGTTATTGCTGATTCATATAATCAATGAAATATCTTTGGTCAAGCTTTAATTGCTACCTTGATTTTTTCAGGTGGAATTGGAGTTTTTGCACTAAAGATTTTTATTATAAATTGAATTTTTAGAAAAACTAAAATTACTCTCACTGATATGAACCTGATGCAATCAGAAAGAGGAGGAAGTGGTTTTAGAAATCCAACTCAAGTGGTTATTACTTCTGTTAAATTTTTAATTGCAGTAACTATTATTTTTGGATTTTCACTAAGTTTTTATTTTTATTTCACTGACGTTAAAATGACTCCCGGAATTAAAGATTATTTAGGAAGTAATTATATAAGTCCTAAAGGATCTTGAAGCCTGGCTTTTAGATTTGGATTTTTCCATACAATCTCGGCTTTAAATAATGCCGGTTTTGACATTATGTCATCAAATTCTATAATGCCTTATTATGGTGCAGTAGAGCTGCAAATTTGTATGATAATTCTACTTATCATCGGTGGAATTGGTTATCCGGTTATCTTTGATATCAAGCTAGCCATTGAACATAAAATAAAAGGTAAAAAAGGAAGACATCGTTTTAGTTTGTTTTCTAAAGTTACTTTCGTTATTTACTTTTTAGTTTTTGCAATTGGTACTCTTTTAACTTTCCTGCTAGAGACTACTTCAAAAGATCCGCATACTTATTGAAATAAAATTTATGTCCCAGATGAGCTAATGGCTGAATACAATCAATATTTATCTGATAGCAGCCTAGTTCCTAGCTCGCAGCTACAACATTATTTGAATAATGGCCAAATGTATGGAAGTGTATTTCAAAAGTCTTTTGGAATAGTGTTTATCAACTTTTCTTCAAGATCAGCCGGATTTACTTCTGTTGTAATTAGTGATTTTAGTTTTCCTACAGTGCTACTTATAGGCCTTGAAATGATTATCGGCGCTTCTCCGGCTTCAACTGGTGGAGGAATTAGAACAACTACTTTTGCGCTATTTATAATGGCCATAATTAGTATGTTTAGATCAAGAAAAGACATCACTTTATTCAAGCGTCAAATTTCAAAAGAAAATACCGAAATGACTTTTAAAGTTATCGCGCTATCGACTATATTAATAATAATAGGAACATTTATACTTTCTACTTCACATAGTTTATATGGCGGAAAATTAAATAATATTAATTTAACTGGAATCTTTTTCAACGTAGCTAGCGCCTTTGGAACTAGCGGCCTTTCCGCCGGTGGAATAAGCAAATTAAATGTCGCCTCAAAGATAATGTTGATTATAATTATGTTTGTAGGACAATTTGGAATTTCGTCAACGCTTCTAGTTTGAAAAAGAAAGAAAAACAAAGAAAGTCAATTTAAATATTTAGAAGAGGAATTAGCAATCGGATAATTATGAAACTAATCAAAAAAAATAATTCACAATCAAATGCAATTTGTGTTATTGGAGCTGGAAGATTTGGTTCAGCTGTTATTACTCAATTAATTGAAATCGGTAAAGAAGTAGTTGCAGTTGATAAATCAGCTGATAATTTAAAACAATTTAAAGACGAAATCGATGAAGTAGTTATTTTAGATGCAGCCGATATAAAAGCGCTAAAGGCTATTAACATTCAAAGATTTGAAACAGTTGTAGTTGCCGTTGCCAATATCGATAACATCGAAATAGTATCAGCTTTATTAGAGCTTAAAGTTGCCAATATAATTGCTCGTGCAAGCACAAAGCGTCACGCTAGAGTTCTGCGTCAAATGGGAGCCAATATTATCGTTAACCCCGAGCAAGAATCAGGAACAAGAACTGCGGTTATTGCAGCTAATGAAAACTTTGCACTTTATTCAGAATTTCTTCACGAACTTGTTGATGATTTTGTTATTGGATTTTCAGATGTTAAAAATCCAACTATATTCGATAAACCTATTAAAGATTTAAATTTCCCTGCGATGGGAGTGACTGTTGTTTTAGTTAGAAGAAACGGACAAACTTATCAAATAACAGGGGATTTTGTTTTAAAAGAAAACGATCAAGTTTCAATCGTTGGAAAAATTCCAAGCGTTAATTCAGTCTTCCAGTGACTAAATAGCGTTAACTAAAAAAAGATAAAACAAAAAGTACTTTTTACAGTACTTTTCTTTTTTGGTTTTTATTAGCTTGTACCTTCAGGTAAAACAACTGGATTTGTAATTGTGCTTCCGTATTTTTTGTTTTGATCTGTTAGCGCTTGAACACCACCACCTGTGTTGGTAATTAATCCAGCTTCTTCTGGGTTAGAGCTATTGGTAAAGTTAATTAAAGCATTAGTTCTAAATTTATATTCTTCAGGAATAACATTTACTCCTGAGGTAAATAGATTTGTAGTTTCGCCATTTTTTAGAATCTTAGCTAAAGCCTCTCTATATGATGTTCTTTGATCTTTTCCACCACCGTAGATTAAATCGTATTGTGGAAGATTATATGATCCATAAACACCACCATAGTTAGCTCCTTCACTTCTAAAAGCTTGAATTAGTGAAGTACCACTACCGGCTCCGGCTCTTATAGCGAAGTTAATTCCTAAAACTTCATTATTTAAATCTCTAAGAGATGATCCTGAAGCTCCAGGAGCAGGTCTTCATGATTCAAGTGAATATGCAAGACCATAGTTTAGATAATTACCTTGTTGATATGATGAAGTTTTATCTTTAATTTGTTTAATGTTAAAACCAACACCTTTATTAATTACTGGGTTTGTAATAAATAAATCGTATATACCAGGATATTGAACAAAGTTTCTTAAAATCATTGAACGATTTAATCTATTTCCAAATTCTTGGTAGAAATTTCTTCCTTTTTGAGGTTTATTTGTTCATAAACTATTATCATTTTCTGCTAATAATATTCCTTCACGACCAGCATATTTAGCAGGAAACTCTGCTCTTAAATTAACTAAATCATCTTTTGCAATAGGATAACCAAGTGAAACAAAGTTAGCAACAATTCTACTTACTTGAAGTTTTTGTTTATTTGCATCGTTTGTTACTGTAACTTTTTCGTTTGTTAAATCTTTGTATTGATAGAAAAGAGAGTTTTTAGCAAATTTAATTTGCTTATCTTGCTTTTCAGTAGATGCATATGCATTAGTCATGACTCTAGCTAATTCTTGAGCTGAATTAACTGTCATTTCTTTTGCAGGTTTATCACCAACACTATTTTTTGTGTATTTAAATTCACCAGTTACTTTTGAAAAATCTATTTCTAAAACTGCAAAATCAGCCATTTCTTGGTTGTTTAAATAATCTTTGTTATGAGTTGATGTTGTGTCTAGATAATCTTTCGGAGAAGTTTTTAGAAAATCGTTAGCTGTATAAACAATATTAACTGCTGAAGCAGGAAGAGTTACAAATTTCATTCTGCTATCAGCTGAAACAGTATTAAGTGATGTTTGAAGCGGAACATCACTATCTAAAATAGCTAATGTTACATTTTTTGTAAGTCCAGAAATTTGAGCATTTAAATCTTTAAGTTTCTTTTGTAAAGGAGGAGCTAATTCAAAATTTAATTGATCTGCTCTTGCTTTAAGAGCTTGATCATTTTCATGTTCTTTTGTTTGAAGTTTTCTGTAAACCTCATTATATTCATTTTGTAATTCATCTATTTGCGCTTTAACTTTTCTAGCTTCTTTGATTAGAGGTTTTTCTCTTTCTTCATCATAGATACTTGTAAAGTCAGATCCAAATGAATCAGTTTGAGATTTAGTAAATGTTAAATCACCTATAACGTGTATGTTAGTTGCGATATATCATTTTGTAGGGTAAGATGAATCAGTTGGTTTTACGTAGTCTAAAATTCATGCTGTACCTTTGTTTGATTTTAATGTATTTTTACCAGTACCTTCAATATCACCTTTAACTTCATTTACATAATCACCTTTAACTTCATTTACATATGAAATTGAATAAGTTTGAAGAGCAGTATTTTTATATAAATCGTTTGGTAGAAATCTTGATCTTCCATCAAAACCACTTTGTTCTGAATTTCAAAATCCTAAAGCAGGGCCCGAAACATTAGGTGAAATTTCTAATCCAGAACCTGAATATGTTGTAAATCCTTTTAAATAAGAAGTTACAAAATCAGGAAGTCCTAATTTAGTAGCTTTATCATCGTAAGCTTGTACTGTTCCAAAACCATTTTTAATATCTGAAGGAACAAATTCTTGCTTTGGATCTATGTCATATTGGCTTTTTAGTCCGTTTAAATATGCTTTGTTGTCGACTTCGTATCTTTTGGCAATTGATAGTTTTGTATAATCGGCTCAACTACCTACTAGTTTAGATTGAACTGGATCGATGCTTCCGTATGTTCGAGGCGAATCACCACCTTCACCGGGCCCTCCAATAGTAGGAGGTAGATCTATAATTCCACCGTCTTTATTTCCGTCTTTAGGATTAGTTGGTTTTTTTTCTTCTTGTGGGGCGCCACAAGACATTGCTGCAGCTGTTGATAATATTGAGGCTGCAATTAAGGATGAAAAAAATATTTTTCTTTTAATTTTATTTTTCATTTTTTACCATTATTTTTCTATGTATAAAATTATAAACTTTTTTAAAATAATGGTTTATTTTTTTGGTTATTTTAAAAAATAAAACACCTTATTTGTGATACTTTAAATTATTTTTAATAGTAAAGGCTCTATATATTTGTTCAATTAAAATTACTCTAAATAGTTGATGAGGAAAAGTTAGTTTTGAAAATGAAATTTTGTTTTCAAAATAACTTTCAATAACTCCATTAGATCCACCAATTACAAAAGTGATATTTGCATCATTAGTAATAAGCTTTGAAAACTCTTCAGAGGAATAATTTTTACCTTTAATGCTAAGTAAAAATACTGTTGAATTTTTTGGGATTTTAGAAAGAATTTCCAGAGTTTCTTTTTCTTTTTTTACTTTTAAATTTTTTAAAGTATTTTCTTTAATTTCAATTAAATTAAATTTAGAAAAAGCAAAAATTCTCTTTGCATATTCATCAAAGAGTTTTTGAAAGTCTTTTTCTAATTTTCCAACTGCAATTAAATTAATTGTCATATTTCTTATAAGTTTTTAAATGGAAAATTAGCATTTGAATATCACTTGGATTAATTCCACTGATTCTATAAGCTTGGGCTATGGTTTCTGGTTTAATTATTTTTAATTTATCTTTAGCCTCTGTTGCTAAATTTAAAACTTTATCGTAGTTTATATTATTTGGAATTTTAATTTTTTCAAGATTTTTCATTCTTGAAGCATCTTGTTTTTGTTTTTTAATATAACCTTCAAGTTTTATTTTAATTAAAAGTTCATTTTGATATTTATAGTTTTTTAAAATATCTTTTGGATTAATTTCAGGTCTAAGAAGAAGTTTTAAATAACTAGTAGCTTCTTTTATGTTGTATTTTTTAGCTATATTAGAATTAGTTGATAAATATTTTTTAGATAAATAATTTATTTTGCTATTTATGTTTTTATATTTCTTTTGAATTTGGCTATATTCATCTTTGCTAATTAGCCCTAATTTATAACCGTATTTGCTTAGTCTATAATCTGAATTATCATGTCTTAAAAGAAGGCGATATTCAGCTCTTGAAGTTAGCATTCTATATGGTTCTTTAGTTCCTTTAATAACTAAATCATCAATTAAAACACCAATATAAGCATCGCTACGGTTTAAAACAAGCGGCTTTTTGTTTTTAAGTTTTAGCGCTGCATTAATTCCGGCAATTAACCCTTGCGCGGCTGCTTCTTCGTATCCACTAGTTCCATTGATTTGACCAGCTGCAAAAAAGTTTTTAATTACTTTAGTTTCTAAAGAATGTTTTAAATCTAAAGAATTTAAAGCGTCATATTCAATTGCATATCCATACTTTTGAATTTTTAAATTTTCAAGTCCTGGAATTGTTTTTAAAAATTGCATTTGAATATCTTCAGGCATACTAGTTGAAAGACCATTTAAATAAATAATGGTCTCATCTAAAGTTTCAGGTTCGAAAAATACCTGATGACGATTTCTATCACTGAATCTAACAACTTTATCTTCAATGCTAGGACAATATCTAGGACCAGTTCCTTTGATAAGTCCTGAATACATTGATGATTTATCTAAGTTATTTAAAATAATTTCATGAGTTTTTTCATTAGTATAAGTTAAATAACAAGATACTTGTTGGTTTAATTTTTTATTTGATCTATTTGAAAAATTTAAATCATTTGTATCTAAAATTTCTTTTTCAACTTTTGAAAAATCAATTGATGATTTATAAATTCTAGCTGGAGTTCCAGTTTTAAATCTTTGAAGTTCAAAACCTAATTTTTTAAGTGACTCGGAAATTTTATTTGTAGTTTTTTGTCCATCAGGACCAGATACCGTTACCGAACTTCCTCTTAAAATTTGAGAGTTCATATAAGTTCCGGTAGTTAGCACGCAAACCTTTGCAAAGATTTCCTCTCCAGTGCTTAATACTACAGATTTAAAAACTTTTTTATCTGCTTTAATTTCGTATACGCCAGCTTCTATTAAAGTAATATTTGAGTTTTTTTGCAAGTCTTCACGAATTAATTTTGAATATTTTTCTTTATCAATTTGTGCTCTAATGGCTCTTACTGCAGGTCCCTTTGAGTCATTAAGCATTTTGATTTGAATCATGGCTAAATCTGAATAATAACCTTGAATACCACCAAGGGCATCTATTTCACGAGTGATTATTCCCTTAGCAGGCCCTCCTATAGAAGGGTTGCAAGGCATCATGGTTATTTTAGATAAATCGAAAGTAATTAATGCGACTTTATTATTACTTTTAGCTAAAGCAAAAGCAGCCTCGACTCCTGCGTGGCCAGCTCCGATTACTATTGCGTCAAAATTATTATTCATATTATTCATTTATAACTCTAGCTCAAAGTTGATAGTATTTTCCTTTTTGTTTGATTAATTCTTTATGGGAACCGCTTTCGATTATTTTTCCATTTTCTAGAAATAAAATTTTATCAACATTTTTAATTGTAGATAATCTATGTGCTATTGTAATTATAGTTTTACTTCGCATTAATTTGTTAAATGATTTTTGAATTATCTCTTCAGTTTTGGTATCGATATTAGAAGTAGCTTCATCTAAAACTAAAATATTAGTATTTAAATAAGATGCCCTAATAATTGAAAGCAGTTGTTTTTGACCTTCAGATAAACTAGATCCTGAATCCTTTAAAAAGTTTTGGTATTTATTTTCTGAAAGATTAGAAAAGTTATTTATTCCATATGATTCGGCTATTGAAAATACTAAATTTTCGTCATAATGCTCTGATCCATAGGTCATATTATTAATTATAGTATCGGTAAATATTGATGATTCTTGCATTACCATACCAATAGATTTTCTTAATGAATTTTTTTCAATGTCTTTGATATTAATTCCATCAATAAAAATATTACCCCTATTGATTTCATAAAATCTATTTAGCAGATTTATAATAGTGCTTTTTCCAGCTCCGGTAGGGCCCACTAAAGCAACTTGTTCACCAGGAGAAACTCTAAAAGAAACTCCATTAATTTGATTACTATTATCTTTGGTATTTTTGTAATTAAAATATACATTTTCAAAAACAATTTCACCACTTACTGGTTTGTATTCAACTTCATCATTTTCTTTAGTTATTTTTCAAGCTGAAATTCCAAATTTATTTTTAGCGTTTGTTTCTTTTCAAGTATTTTCATCAAAAACTATTTTTACAAGAGTTACTTTTCCAGAATTACTTTCTTCTGCAACATCAAATAAAGTGAAAATTTTTCTAGCTCCTGAAACTGCATTTATTCAAAGATTAATTTGTTGAAATACATCAGTTATAGGACGCGAAATTCCTCTAGCAGCTTGTGCTGAAGAAATTACAACTCCTAGAGTTAAACCTTTAACGCTAATCGGGAAGTTTTTATCAAGAATCATAAAAGCACCAAGGATTGCAATTAAAATAAAAGCAAAGTTTGCGATATTAATTGCTATAGGAAATAATAAATTCGAATAAGTAGTAGCTTTACGATCTGCCGATCTAAGTTCGGTGTTTATTTTTTGGTAATTTTGAATTACATTTTTTTCTTGTGAAAAAATTTTAACTTCTCTAATTCCTGAAAAATACTCTTCCGCAAAACCAGTTGATTTATTAATATAGTTTTGTTTTTTAATAAAGTTTTTACTTGAGTGAAATGTAAAAAAACCAGAAATTAGCAAAATAATAAGTAAAAAGAAAATTGTAATTAATGCAAAAAATCAGTTAATAAATAGAAGCGTAAAAAATAGTGAAAATGTTATAAAAATTGTATTAATAACATTAGGAAAAGCCCCAGTTAAAAACTGGCGCATAACGTCAACATTTGCAGTAAAGTTAGCTAGAATTTCACCTTTAGATTCTGAATTAAAAAATTCTAAAGGAAGTCTTTGCATGTGAGCATAAAGTTCTCTACGAAGTTTTCCAATAGTTTTAAAAGCAATGCTTATCATTATTCTTTGATAAAGATATTGACAGCTAGGAACAAGCAAAATAATAAAAAACGAAAGCGTCATTATTAAAATGAAATAGTTATCGTCAAATTTAAAATCAGGGTTATATTTTCCATTTATTAAAAATAAATTATCAGGTTGTTCAAATAAATTTTTAATAATTAAATTACCGATAAAAAATTGTCAATAAACTACTCCACTAGCTGTAATTAAAACAAGAAGAAATACTAAAAATAATTTAAATTTATTTTCCTTCATGATATATTTTGAAATTCTAATTAAACTTTGAAAGTTATTTAGAGGTTTTTTATTTTTAATGTTTTTACTATTCATCTAAATTACCTCAAGTTGTTTTTTGACTTTCGTTTAAATTAAAATATCATTTGCAATTTTCAAGTAAATATTTATGACTTCCTTGTGCTAAAATTTTTCCATTTTGCAGAACTATAATTGAGTCTAAATCTTTAAGTGAACTAATTTTTTGTGAAATTATAATTTTGGTTAAATTATTAATTTCACTATCTAAAGCTTTTTTAATTTGACTTTCTGTTTTAAAATCTATTGCAGAAGTGGCATCATCTAATATTAAAATTTTAGGATTTTTAAGAAGTGCTCTAGCGATTGAAATTCTTTGTTTTTGACCACCGGAAAAGTTGTTTCCTTTTTGTTCGATTTTATGATCAAAACCTTCATCTAAAGAATTTATAAAATCATTAATTTGAGCAATTTTGGTTGCTTTTTGCATTTGTTCTAAAGTTAAATCTTTAGAAGCTCATTTTAAGTTTTCTTTAATAGTTCCTGAAAATAAATTAGTCTTTTGTAAAACTAGTGAAATATTGTCTCTAATTTCATTTAATGAATAATTTTTTAAATCATTATCATCAATTTTAACTTGACCTTCAGTAGGATCATATAACCTAGCAATTAGCGAAATTAAAGTTGATTTTCCTGATGCAGTTTCACCGATTATTCCAAGACTTTGTCCGGCTTTAATTTCTAAATTAATATTTTCTAAAGCGTATTTAAAATCTGCTTCATCATATTTAAATGAAACGTTTTCAAATTTAACGCTTCCATTATTTATTTTTAATTTTGAATTTTCATTATAAGAAAGTGAAGGTTGAAGAGATAAAACTTCTTTGTTTCTTTTTCATGATGGAAATGAAGCAAAAAACACTCCAATAACTGCTATAAAAATTGTAAGCCCTGTAGTTATTTGTCAAATATATGCTGAAAATGAAAGAATATCACCAAACATAACATCACTACTTTGATTTCTAATTAAATTAACTCCATATAACCCGATAAAAGCTAGTGCACCAAAGACTATCCCGAAAAATATTGGTTGGTTAAAAGCTAATATTTTTTCAATTTTTATAAAAAAGTTTATAACTTTTTTATTAATAGCTTCAACTTTATTAGCTTCAAAATCTAGCGTTGCATATGACTTAATAGTTTTAATATTTGCAATGTTTTCTTGAATTTTTAGATTATATTTATCGTATTCTTTAAAAGCCATTCTAAATAAAGGCGCTACAAATTTTAGCGATACTAAAACAAGCACTACAAACGCAGGAATTGAAACCGCAAAAACAATTGAAAGCGTAGGACTTGAAATAATTGCAAGTACAAGCGGACCTATTATTAATACAGGCGCTCTAAAAAATGCAATCATCATAAAGTTATATGAATTTTGGATATTGGTAATATCGTTATTTAATCTATTTAAAAGTGCTCCTGTTGGAAATTTGTCAAATTCTTTAAATGAAAATTCTTGAACGTGACTAAATAATTTATACCTTAAGTTTTTAGCTAGCAAAGTAGAACCTTTAGATAAAAAGAATCCTCTTAAAAGACCAAAAGTTAAAGCAATTAAAGCTACGCCAGCTAGAATTAAAGCGTATTTTTTAATTTGCTCTATATATAATTTAGTTAAACCTAAATCAATGAGTTTAGAAATTAAAAATGGAATTAATATTTGAGTGATACCTTCTATAAATAAAAATAAAATTGTTAAAAAGAAGGTCGCTTTCATATTATAAAAAAGACTAAAAAATGAAATATTTTTAGAGTTAATATCTACTTTATTTGATTTTTTAATCATAAGAGTTAAATTTAAATTAAATTATACTAGTTTAAATTTGAAAATTTATAAAATTCATAATTAAAAAAGCCCTAATTTGTAGGCTTTTTCAACCCGTATTGTAAAGTGCAAGTTACCATTTACAATTTAATAAAATTGCCGATTTTTAAAAAGTCGGCTTTTTATTTTTTATTAGTTATTATTTTTTCTTTTTTGAGTATTTATGAATTTTGTTTCTTGGTACAAATCCTTTAGCTCTGGTATATAGTGGCATATCTTTAGGAATTGATTTCATAAATATTTGTTTCAATTATATTCATGAAACATTTCATTTGGCTGCTTTTAATTTTTTAGAAATTTTCTTCAAGTTAGATTTAATATGTTTTAAACTTTTCAAATTTCAAGGTCATCAATTTTTTCAAAGTTGGGGCTTTTTTTTAAATATCTTCGAATGTATTCGTTGATATTTTAGGTAGTTACTTTTTGATGTGAAGCATGAGGATCAGCTTTATAAATATAAATTTTAACCTATATCCTATATAGAAAATTAAGTTAAATTTTCAGCCTTGATCTATGGTAATGGATTTGACATTAAATTCAATAGCCTTTAACTAAATTCCAAAGTTCTAGATTAATGTTTCATGGATTTTTAGTCATTATTTTTTAATTAAAACAAATCTGGTGAGTCTTTCTTGGAAAACTAGTAAATGAGCCTTAGCTTCTCTTTTACCTTTGATTAAATCCGCTTCATAGTGGCCGAATTTTTTCTTTGAGCTATTTTAAAAGGCCTAACTCAGCGTTTTCTTACTAGTCGCTCTTGGACAGATTTTTGCTTTTTGCCGCCAAATACATAATTACTTCTAAGTAAATTTTTGCGATTTATTTTTCAATTTTTTGAATTAATTCAATTGTAAATCGTTTTAATTGAAGGACATTTAATGTTATAGTTACGCTTGATAAATTCCACAGTCCTTTCAACTGGAATTTCTTTGGCGTTATAAATTTTTAAGAATTTTTCTTCAAAGTCTTGGAATTTATAAATTTTAGATTTAAGTTTAAAGTGGTTTTTAGCGAATTCTAATGTCATGTTTTTTCTGAGCAAACTTGGCACCATAATCATATTCACTTGAGTTTTTCTAATTTCTTTAATCAATGAAGAATGACAAATTTCGAGATCTTTAGCCATTTTTCTAAGAGAAAAGTTAAAGTTTTGTAACAAGAATTCAATTTTTTGCGAATATCATAAGAAATTCGTTTATAATTTTTAAAGGTTTTAAATGAATGCTCTCTTGAGAGCATTTTTCTTTCTTTTAGTAGTGAGTTTTTAATAAAAAAACTCTCAAAAAATTAAAATTTTTTGAGAGAGGGGTGCATTGCACTTTACAATGTGGGATTAAAAAAGCCCTAATTTGTAGGTTTTTTCAATTATTAATTAAGATTTAGTTCTATTGTAGTAATATGAATCAACTAAGCTTTGTAGATCTTGTGAAATAGGTTCTATTCCTTTGTAATCTACTTCATCAGTTTTTACTATTTGGTAAATATTTAAAGCATTTTCGTCTTGACCATCAAGAGCTGATGCGAAATAATTTCTTTTTATAAATTCGTAATCGATATTTTGAGTTGGATCGTAATTTATATGATCGTAGTTATTTAAATTTAAATATTTTTCAGTAAGTAAGTCGCTATATTGATCTTCTGAAATATCAATAAACGCAAGCGCATTTGCAAGAAATTGACTTAGTGATTCTTTAAGTTCGCTATCTTCTGTTGAAGTTGGATAATAATCTTCGCTAGTTAAGTCTTCATAATTTTCATTAACTAAATTTACTAAATATTTATCTTCAAAATTATCTTGCTCTTCTAGCAGATCTTTCAGTGAATTATCTTTGTAAGCGCTAACTATTTTATCTAATAATTCGTCTTTATTGTCTTTTAGATAACTTAAGAAAATGCTTGGATAAGGATTTATTTTTTCTTCGAAATCTGCATCAGGATCATCTTGCATTTCATAAAAACTATCAAATTTATCTTTGTTTTTAGCTAAAGCTAAATTTAACATTGAATAATATTTATCAAGAGTTTCTGTTGCAGCAGATTGTTCAAAGTCATTATCTTCTGCAAATGATTCAAAGTTAATGTTACGGAAGTCTTTTCAATAATCTGCCACGGCGCTTTCGGTTAATACTTTTTGTTGAGTTTCAACTGAATCGCTATCGCTGATTAAATTTTTAGCAAGTAGGTCTTTATATTGAGTGTAGATATTTCCTACGTTTTTAATTCATGAATTTCTAAGCGTATCGTAGATTAATTCATTGGTTTCATCGTTATTAGTTGCTGCCACTACTAGTCCATCAACTAATAAAAGATTGTTTTTAAATTTAACAACTCTAATAGCTCCATCACCAACGCTTTCAAAGTTATCTTCTCCATAGTATGCATCGATTGCATCTCCGTTATACATTAGTGAAGAAGTAATGTCAAATCTAGTAGGATCTAGAAGTGTATTAACAATTTGAAGTCCATCACCTTCGAAGGTAATTTTTTGATTGTCTTTAACGTCGTTAGAGGTTCCATCTTTAATTAAATTAGTAAATGAATCGATTTGATTTTTGTAGTTATCAAAAGTTACATTACCGGTGTAGTTTTTATCAGTTGAGCTTCCATTTTGCAGCCTAGTATAAGCCGATCCATAAAGCATGTTATCTCTAACAGCATCGGTTCAAATTATTTCTTTGTAACCGATGAAATTAAGTATTTTTAAAAGATTAACCATTGAATTTTTATCTCCGGTTAAATTCATATCTGAATAAATTAAATCAAAGTTAGCTGAGCCATCTTCGAGCTTATATTTTTCAGGGATATTAACTTTTTTAATGTTGTATGCCAGAACTGCATCTTGAGAATAATATGGAAACATATATTCTCAAAGATATTGATCTTGGCTTTTGTTTTTGCTAATTTCATTTAGCGCTTTGGTGTAGTATTTATTATTAAAGTGATTTCAAATTTCAGGCTTTAAAATTAGTTGCATGAATTTTTGAAGAGTATTAAAATCTTTTAATTCAGGTACTCCGAAAAGTTTTGAATAATCGATTTTTTGAATGTGGTTATTTTTAACTAAATTAAATGCAAAGAAATCTGAACCAATTCCAGCAACGGCTTTATTATTTATTAAAGCGTTACTGAATTGTGAAATAGTATCAAATTGTTTATAGTCAAAGTTTTTATCAATAACTCTTAAATTTTCATCTGAAATATATGATTTATAGTTTCAAATACTTGGTTTATATTTAAAGTTAATTTTTCCAGCAACAAGACCAGAAATGGTAGCAACTCCAGCTAGGGCTGCACCAGAATAAAGAAGAACTTTTTTATTTAGTTTCATTATTTTTTCTTTCTTGCGTTAATAATAGTATAGATTACATTACCAACTAAAGTAATAATTAAAACTATAGAACCTAAAATTAAACCTCAAGTTTGAAAAGCTCCTTCATATAGTTTTGTTCCTAGTGTTGAAGTATTAGAAACAGTTCTAGCGATAATAAAGTCATCAATACTAAATACAAATGAAACAACAAAAGTCATTAATATTGATGGAAGCATATAAACAAAATAAGTTTTAAATCAAGAACGTAGTTTTGAATATCCTAAATCTTGTGATGCTTCAAATAAGTTGTTATTAAATTTATAGCTTCTAGGTAAACTAAGTGAAATTCCATAAGGAATAACCATTACAACGTGTCCTACTATTACCCGGAAAAATCCTTCTGAATCAGTTGCGGTAATTCCGAAAAATAAACCAAATACAAGTACAAGTCCAATTGCTGTAATGTTATCTGGATTGACAAGTGGAATATTAGAATTACTTAAAACTGCAGGTTTTGCAAGTTTATTTTTTTGACGATATAAAGCATAAACAGTAATTAAAGATAAAAATACGTTTATAAATCCAACGATGAAAGCTAGCAGGAAGCTATTAACAGCTGATGCGTCTCTACCGAAGTCAAAAAGATTACGTCAGTTTTCAAATGTTCCTTTAGTTCAAGTGGTATTGAATTCTCCTTTAGGAGTTTCTTGGTTAAAAGAAAATACAAGTCCAAAAAATAAAGGAATATAAACAGCTAGCAGAATCACATAAATATATGAACTTCTTAAAATAGTTTTTCAGTTTGAAAAATCACTTAAGTAATTTATGCTTCTAAAAACAAAGTTTTGATTATTTTTATTCATATACCGCTCCTTTTTTGAAGTGATAAATTACTTTAGGAACTATTAATATAAGTAGGTAGGTTCCGATAAATATCGCACTAACTACAATAACTAAAGCTGAACCACTAGATAAGTCAAATGGATTTCCAGGATTAATTTTTTCGTTGATTAATTCACCAATTAATTGATTTTGTGAACCATCTGGAAGAAGTTTTCGAGCAACGACAAAAGTAGTGGCGCTGGCTAAAAAAATCATAGCAATTCCACTTAATATAGCTTTAGTAGCATAAGGAATAATTACTTTGAAAAATGTTTTAAAGTTAGAGTATCCTAAATCGTTGGATGCTTCTACTATATTTTTAGGCATGTCTTTAAAAACAGAATATAAAGGCATGATCATAAGAGGTAGATTTAAATAAACTAAACCTACTACTATAAATCACTCTGAGTTTAAACTCTTTGGATCTCCTGCAAATAGTGCAAGGAATAATCCTTTAATTGAATAAATTCTAGCAATTGTAAAAATTGCAAGAGGACTAATTATTAAAGTTAAAGCGTAAATTTTAAAGAATTTATTTTTGCTCTTTGATACTCAATAAGCGTAAATAATTCCAATAAATAAACAAATAATTGAAGCTATAAAACCAAGTTTTAAGCTACGAAGAATAATGTTTCAAGTGTTACTTTTTTTAACTAAAAGTCAGTTATCAAAATTATTTTTAGGAGCAATTGAATTAACTAAAATTAAAACAATTGGCAGAAGAATTAGTAAAATCGCAATTACAAAAAATGGAATAAGTAAAATTAGTTTTTTGTTGAAAAATTCGCCTTTAAAAATTTTTGAATTAAAAATCTTTTTTAGCATAATCTCATTTAGGATCTTTTTTCATTAAATGAATTGAATCAATAGTTCAGCTTAAGTAAACTGTTTCATCAACAGCAAAATTTTTAGCTGTTTCAACAAAAATGTAATTACTGTCTTTTAATTCTACTTTTATATAGTAGTAACTTCCACGGTAGATAGATTCTACGATTTTACCTTTGATTTTATGTTTTGTATTTTGTGTTTGATTTACGATATCGATATCTTCTGGACGAATAAGTGCATCAACTTCTTCGCCAACTGCAAATTCATCTTCATCGTGAATTGTTTTAAATTCTTTATTTAATAATTCTACTTTTGAATCTTTTAAGAATTTAGCGTTAAAGATATTTGAATTTCCTATAAATTTAGCAACTCAAATATTTCTTGGATAGTCATAAATTTGTTTTGGAGTATCGTATTGTTCAATTTTTCCTTCACGAATAACTGCGATTCTATCTGAAAGCTCAAGAGCTTCATCTTGATCGTGAGTAACGAAGATAAATGTAAGTTTTAATTCTTGTTGAATTTGTTTTAAAAACACTTGCATTTTTTCTCTAATTTTAGCGTCTAAAGCTGATAGAGGTTCATCAAGAAGAAGAATTTCAGGTTCAATAATTAAACTTCTAGCAAGAGCTACTCTTTGTTTCATTCCACCAGAGAGTTCTGTAATTTTTTTAGTTTTATTATTTTGTAGGCCAACCAAATTAACAATTTTATCAACTGTTTGGTCGATTTCTTCTTTTGTTAATTTACGTTTGAAATATTTGTTTTTGAATTCTTCTGTTTTTTGTAAAACATAAGATTCTCAATATGAATATTTAAAATCTGAATCATCCAGTCATGTTTGACGTTTTTGGTGTTTATATGTTCCTGGTTTTAAAACTTTAAGCTCGTTTTCGTATTCTTCTTGAAGCTTGTCAAGATTTTTCATTTCTCTTTGAGCTTTTTCAGTTCAAACTTTAATTTTTCTTTCAAGAAGATTTTTGTGTTCTTCTTTTACGTTTTCTTTTGGAACTCTTTTAAGTTTGAGTCCATACATAATATTTCCTTCAACGTTTAGGTGAGGAAATAGTGCGTAATCTTGGAAAATAGTTGATAGATTTCTTTTGTGTGGCGATAAATCCTTAATATCAACTCCATTAAATTTAATTTCACCTCTAGTAGCTCATTCAAAGCCACCAATTAGACGTAAAATAGTGGTTTTTCCAGAACCTGAAGGTCCTAGAAGTGTTACAAATTCACCACGTTTAATATTAAGGTTAACATTGTCTAAAACTAGTTTTTCATCAAATTGTTTAACAATGTCAATAAGTTCAATAACGTTATTATTCTTAACGCTTTTCGTTGTATTATTTTGCAAAAAAAAGCCTCCAATGTTTAAGTTATTTTAGATATGAAAATAATGTACCTTTGGTACGAAATAAAATAAATTAAACTAAAGAGGAGGCTGTATTAAAAAGATCCATGCTATACTCATTTACATCTTGATTTAAATCAGGATAATGTAAATCAGAAAAAACTCACAAAATATTTTTTGTGCGTAAAATTGTCATTACAAGATCTTTCTTCATGATTGCAAAATTATAGCAAAAATAAGATTATAATATATAAAATTACAACAAATTTGTAGTGACTTTTTTAAAAATAAAATATGTGAAAAATTTTTTTAATTGCACCGAAAAAAGCCAAGATTTATTACTTTATTGGTTTAATTTTTGCCTTTATTTGAGCTGGAATTGTAATGATGCTTCCAGTTTTATTAAGTCAATTTTTATCTCTTATTATTCAATCAGAAAATAATGCTCAATTAAGTATTAAATTATTTGCTTATTGAACCATATTTCAAGGCAATAATTTTAAAGATGCAATTGTGTTTTTGATAGGCATAACTTTTGCATTAATAGTAGCTGGATTTATTTCAGCTTTTTTAAGTTTATTAATAGTTACTTGAGCTGGGGAGATGATTTCAGCTAATTTAAGAAATATTTTATTTGCCAAATATCAAAAGCTTAGCATTAAAGATATATCGAATTTAGGTGTTGAAAATTTAATAACAAGAATCAACGATGACGTTGGTGTTTTTTGAGATTTTTTAATGCAGTCAAACAATGCTTTTGTGCGTGCTCCATTTTTTATTGCATTTGGCGTTGTATTTGCACTATTTACTGATTTAGAATTAAGTGTTTCTATTTTTATAATTTTGCCTTTTTTATTTTTCACTTTAACTTTTGTTTATTTAAAAACAAAATCACTAATTGTTAAAAATAAAAAGAACTTAGAATCAATGACCAAAAACGCAAATGATAGCGTTTCTGGAATTAGATTTATAAAGTCATATAACTTACAAAATTATCAATTTTCAAAATTTAAAAATTCAACTAAAAAATGAACTAGCACTGAAATTAAAACGCAAAAATATTTAAATATAACAACTCCTGTATTTTTCGCGCTTATTAATTTAATTAGCGTTATTGTTTATGTTTTTGCAAGTAAGCAATTAAAGTTTAATCCTAGTGACTTAAATTTAATTCCTAAAATAAATGTATTTATTGAATACGTTATTTTAATTTCATTTGGAGTTATGATTTGCAGCCAGTTTCTAGGAGTGTTTTTTAAAGCTAAAGTAGCTTCTAAAAGAATTATTGAAATAATAGATATGCCTTATGAAAATTTAAATGTAAAAAACGGAATTGATTTAACTGATAAAAATAAATATTCAATTACATTTAAAGATTTAAATTATAGATATCACATTGGTTTAAATAATGCATTAAATGATTTAAATTTTTCTCTTCCTGGAGGAAAAGTTTTAGGAATAATAGGCCCTACTGGTAGTGGTAAAAGTACTATTGCTAATTTATTAATTTACAACATGAAATATAGCGATGGCCATATTTATATTGATGATAATGAAATCACAAAAATAAATACAAAATCACTTCATGAAAAAGTTGGAATTGTTTATCAAGATTCAATTTTATATTCAGGAAGTTTAAAAGATAACATGCTTTTTGCAGTCGAAAATGCAACCGATCAAGAAATTGATTTTGCTCTTGAAAATGCCTGTGCTAAAGATTTTGTTTATAAACTTGAAAACAATTTAAATTATGAAATTGAAGAAGGTGCAGTTAATTTATCTGGTGGGCAAAAACAAAGAATTTCAATCGCTAGAGCACTTCTTAAAAATCCTAAAATTTTAATATTAGATGATTCGCTATCAGCTTTAGATAATATAACTACTCAAAAAATAATAAGTAATATTAAAAATAATTACAACTCAACAATGGTAATTATTTCGCAAAAAATAAATGCTATAAAACACGCTGATTTAATTTTGGTTTTAGATAATGGAAAAATAACAGAACAAGGTAACCATTTAGAACTATTATCGAAATCAAAATTATATAAAGAAGTTTATGAAAATCAAATGGAGGAATAATGAAGCTTAAAAAGTTAAATAAATCTTTTTATGATAAGTCTTATTATCAAAGTGAAAAAATTCCTACAAGAAAGATTTTAAAAACTTTATTTAAATACGTTCTTTATTATAAAAAAGAGCTTTACATTGCAATTGTTTATTCGCTACTGCAAACTGTTTTTTATACAATAGGAGCTTTTTTAGTTGGAAAGATAATTGGAATATTTTTCGAGCCTATAATTTATGGTCAAAAAGCTATTTCAGATTTTGGTGATTTAAATTTTTTCTTTTATCTATTAGGTCTTAGTTTATGTTTTATTTTGTATGCTATTTTTAGATATTTAGAACTTAGATCTTATATTGATATTTCTTATAAAACAACGCAAAATTTAAGAAAAGAAATTTATCATAAACTCCAAAATACACCGCTATATTATTTAGATACAAAAAAAGATGGTGATTTAATAACTCTTTTAATTATTGATATCAATAATGTATCTAATTCACTATTTCAAACTATTTCAGGATTTTTTAATAGTTTACTGAGCTTAATATTTGCAATAGTTGCAATGAATTTAGTTTCATCACTTTTAAGTTTGATTGTAATGCCTACTGCCTTTTTAATTTACTTTTCAGTGTTTTTATATATTAGAAGATCACAAAAGCATTTTCATGCAAACACTCAAGCTTTTGCAAGGTTAAATTCTTTTGTTAAAGAAATGCTTAATAACGCTAAAGTTACAAACGTTTTTCATAAACAAAAATTTGTTTATAAGAACTTAAAAAAAATAACAAATGACATTCAAAATATAAGTTATAAAGGTGATGTTATTTCAAGAAGTTTTGATATTTTTTACAGCTGAATATCAAACTTATTAATTTTATTAATATCGGCTTTATGCATTATCTTTTATTTGAATAAAACAAATGTATACGGTGTTTATGGTTTTGGAGTAGATGACGAAGGAAAAGCAACAGTATCTCTTATAGTTACTTATATTGCAATTAATTGAAGCTTCATGGTTCCATTTCAAGGTTTTCTTTCAATGTCATTTACTATTCAAAATGGAATAGCATCTGGAAATAGAATTTTTAAAATACTTGACATTCCTCAAATGGAAAATCAAGACAGTAAAATAAATATTAAAGATGTAGTTGGCGAAATAGTTTTTGATAATGTTTATTTTAAATATCAAAATTCAAATAAGCATCAACTATTAGGAGTTTCATTTACTGCTAAGCCTAATACTATTACTGCGATAGTAGGTCCAACCGGTGCTGGGAAAAGTACAATCATTGGATTAATTAGCCAGTTTTATAATTATGAAAAAGGTCATATTTATTTAGATGGAATAGAGCTTAAAGATATTTCAAATAAATCATTAATTGAAAATACAACAATGATTTTGCAAGATTGTTTTTTATTTAATGAAAGTGTTTATGAAAATCTTAAAATAGTTAATCCTGAAGCTAATAAAGAAGACGTGGTAAGTGCGGCTAAAATAACTAATGCTAATGAATTTATTTTGAATATGGAAGATTCGTATAAAAGTATTATTAAAAATAATGGTCAAAATATATCGCATGGTCAAAAACAACTTTTAAATATAACAAGAGCGTTAGTTTCTAATAAAAAAATTGTTATCTTTGACGAAGCTACTTCAAATATTGATTCAAAAACTGAAATGGCATTACAAAATTCATTTAATAAATTAATGAAAAATAAAACAGTTTTTATAATAGCTCACAGGCTTTCAACTGTTAAAAATGCAGATAATATTTTAGTGGTTAATGACGGTAAAATAATTGAAAGTGGTCCGCATAAAGCGCTGCTAAAGCAAAAAGGATTTTATTTCAATTTATACTACTCTCAATTCAACAAATAAAAAATTTGCTAAATAGCAAATTTTTTCATTTTCTGATTTAAAACAATTTCTTCGTAAGTTTTTAATTCGTCAAGTTTTGATTCAATTCTTAGAGTTTTAGCTTCAGTAGGCTTAGTTACTGGATTTTTAGGAGCAAATAACTCGCAAGCTTCTTTTGATTTTAAAATTGAAATATCATGCGTTTCAATTACTTTAGATAAATTAATAATTTCATTTTTATCGTAAGTCAAAAGGGGTCTTAAAATTTCGTTTTTAATGCTTGATCCAATTACTGCCATTGATTCATTAGTTTGCGATGCAACTTGAGCTAAGTTTTCTCCATTTGAAATCATTAATATTTCGTTTTGTTTTGCAAGCTCTGATGCAATTCTATAAAAACTTCTTCGCATTAAAATTATTTTAAATGACTTAAATTCAGTAAATTCAATATAAGATGAAATTAAAGAAAAATCACAAACATATAAATTAGATTCTTTTTGATATCTACTTAAAACTTTAGTTAAGTTTTTAATTTTATCTATTGTAGTTTCATCTGTTTGAGGAGGAGTTACAAAAGTTAAAAAATCAACTTTAAATCCTCTTTTCATTAAAAGATAAGCAGCAACAGGCGAGTCAAATCCACCGCTTATTAAATGAAGAACTTTTCCTGAAATTCCAACTGGAATTCCACCAATTCCATTTATTGATTTATCAAAAACATAAACACTATTTTTTCTAATTTCAATATTAAAAATTTGATCTGGATTTTTTACATTTACTTTTAAATGTGAATTTTTTAATACAAAGCCACCTAATAAATTATTTAATTGATCTGAATTTAATTCAAAACTTTTATCATTTCTTCTAGCTGCAATTTTAAAAGTTGATGCATTTTTATTTATCAGCTTAGCAATTGCGCTTTGAATATCTTCTAAATTTTTATTAGTTTCTATTACTGGTGAAAATGAAGAAATACCAAAAACGTATTTTAGATTTTTTAAATTTTCTTCTGAATATGGAATATACATTCTGTCAAATTCCATTTCATATTCTGTATTTAAAATCTCTTTAATATTTGAACCTAATTGTTTTATAAAGGTAGTTCTATTTTTACCTTTTAAAACAAGTTCACCATAACGAATTAAAATTTTTTTGTACATACTTAAATATATTTCTTAATTTTTAAATAGGCTTCTTTATATAAAAAGTTATTAATATCATTTTCACTTTGTTTTAAAGATGCTAAAAATTGTTTTTCTTTTTCTTTGGCTTTTTGTTTATCTAATTCATCATTTAAATTTAAATTTTTTGCAAAATTTATTTTAATAAAATTATGCATTTTAAAATAAAATTCATTGATTGCGATCATATTTATAAAGTATTTTAAATATTCAAAATATTCAGTTTTTAGTCTATCGTCTATTTCTTTTTTAGTTTCTAAAATTTTATTTGTTTTGTCAAATAAATAAATAAAGTGATAATACTTATTTTTAATGTTTTCATCTTTTAAATTTATAAATTGTGAATTGGCAATTTGATAAAAAATTTTAATTGATTTTTGAAAATCAAAATTATTATTTTCATTAATTTCTTTTAAATTAATATTTTGAGTTGAAACTTTATTATCATAGACTTCTAGTTTTTTTCAAGTTTCTATAAATAAATCAAATTCATTAAATTTTTCATCTAAATTTGAATTAGAAGTTTCTCTTAAACATAATTCAATTAAAGTATTTAAATTTTGCTCTATAAATTTATATTCGCTTGATTTGTCTAAATACAAATCAAAAACTTTTTTATTTAGAATTTTATATTTTGAATTTAAAACTGAAAGTTCTTCCAAATTTAGTTGCTTTGCGTTTTTCTTAAATTCACTACTTAATATTTCTAAAAGGATGTAATTGATATTGTCAACGCTTAAATTAAAAAAGTTTTTAGCAATGTTTTTTAATTTCTTAAGTTGAGCTTCACTTTTTATATTAAATTCTTTTGGATTTAAAAATATATTTTTTACTTTTAAAAAATAATTAACATGTCTTAAATAAGAAATAAATAAATCTCTTGATAAATCTCAGTTTTCTAAAGCTTCTAAAAGATTGGCTTTATCATTTTGAAAACCAATGCTAGCTATTAATTTTCTAAATTCGTTTTGTTTGTTTTTAAAATAGTTTTTAAAGTGCTTATCAAAGTAATTATTTTCTTTATAAATTTGATCTAAAATTTCAAGTTTTTTATTAGCTTTAAGTTGAACTTCAGTTATAAAATTTGAAAGCTTTAAATAATTAGAAACTACGTTTAAAAATAGCTCATAACTATTCATAAATTCTAAATAATTTTTATGAATTAAATTATGTTGCTTAAATGATTTATAAACATTTCATTTTTTAAAAATGAACAAAACATTTTGTTTTTGTTCGCTGTATAATTCTTTGCTTTCTCTAGCCTTATTTAAATAAAAATTAGCTCTATTTAAATTTATTTTTTCTACAGTATTTCTTTCGTTGAATTTTTCAGATCTCATTAATAAAATTTCTAAAGTAGAAAATTTTTTATTAATTGATTCATGATTTAAGTTAACTTTTTTACCTAAAAACACTGAAAAATATCAATAGAAAAGAATGTATATTGAAATTAAAATAAATAAAACTAAAATTATTATTAGTAAAAGAATGTATCACATTATTTTTTATGATGAATATGGTAATCGCTACGGTATAGATAGTCATCAATAGCTTCAGCCAGTCCGCTTTGCTCTACTGATGATGTATAAAACTTAGCATGACTTCTAGTTAAATCATCTGAATTTTCCATTGCATATGAATAACCAGCTGCGTCAAGCATACTTATATCATTTGGACTATCTCCTATAGCCATAACATCTTTTAAATCAGCATGAATTAAATTATCACAAACTCATTTCATTCCTGATGCTTTTGAAACTCCTTTGTTTGTGATTTCAATATGTGTATTTAAATTAACAATATTTAAATTTGTGTCAAGTTTTACTGCTTCTTTGTAAAATGCTTGAATTTCATCTCTAGTTCCATAAACTTCGATTTTATATAAATCGTCATTTAATCTTCCATCGGTGATTCAATCACTATATTCACAGAAGTCACTTAAAAAATCATAAACTTCTTTTGATGCATTTTTTAAGTAGTATTGATCAATACCAAAATAATATAATGTTTGATTTAATTTATCTGATAAATCAAAGATTTTTTTAGCTTGATCTTTGTCCATATACTCAACATGAAGTGCGCTTTTGGCTTCATTATCATAAATAAGAGCACCATTTGAACAAATCAAATATCTTGAGTTTAATTTAGTTGCTAATTTTTTAATTTTATCTAAAGGTGGATTTCCAGTATTAATAAAAAAAGAAACATTTTCTTCTTTTAATAATTGGCACCTTTTTTTAACAGTTTCTGTTAAATTCTTAGATGGAAATGGATAAATAGTTCCATCAACATCGCTAAATACTGCCCACTTTTTCATAATTATTTTTTATTATAATAAAAAAAATAATTAATGGTAAAATATTTATATTCTAGGCAGATGGTCGCGTAGCTCAGATGGACAGAGCACGAGCCTTCTAAGCTTGTGGTCACAGGTTCGAATCCTGTCGTGATCGCCATATGTATAGACACCAAAAAATAAGGCAATTTGCCTTATTTTTTTTATGAATTATTTTCTAGTTCGTCTTCAACGAAAAACATTTCAGATTGCAGATCTTCTTGGAGTTCTTTAACCATTTCGCTAGGCTCTTCTAAGTTTAAAATATTTGTTTTAACTTTGGGAAGCAGAATTGTTTTATCGTTGAAAATGCTAGGGATGTTAAGTTGCTCTTTTGAGCTGGCTTTAATATTTTCTGGTTTATTTTTTCTAAAACTTTTTAGCGAATTATCTTCGTGTTCTACTATTTGATGAGTTCATTTTTGAAAATCAGTAATTGTAGAAAATATGTAATGTTTTTTAGTTGTAGAAATATCAATCATTTTATTTGCGCTTCATGATTTATAGTTTGTAAGCATTTCAAATTTATGATTGCTTCCTTTTAGAATTTCTTTAACAATTGGATTAATTGGTCTTCTAAAAATTTCGTTTTTATCTCCACCTTCTAAAAATGAATTATTAATAAAGAAATGAATTTGATCACCAAATTTTTTAAGAATATCTAAATTGCTAGTTATTAAAACAGTATTTATTTTAAATAGTTCTGAATAAGATTGAATTTTCTCAATATATAAATTTCAATTCATTTCAGGGCTAAATTCTAGTAAATCTATAAAGATTATTTTTTTACCTTCAATATAAGAAGTTAAAAATTTTGTTTTTATTAAAAAGTCTTCATTGCTTGAATTAAAAACATCAATTAAATCTTTGTATTCAAAATTATTATTTTTAATTAATTTATTTAATTTAAAAGTTGTAAAGAAAATATTTAATTTATCTTTAGTTATTTTGAAACCTGGAAATTTTAAATTGTGAAATAAATTATTTAATTCTTTAACAAAAAATAGTGAAAAGAAATTATTGTTAAATTCTTTTATATATTTTTCAAATTTTTTTTCCTTTGAATCTAAAAATAAATTATATTTTTTAGAAGTATTTTCAAAGATATGTTTTTCTACTCCTAGCACTTTTTCGGTGTATCTAAAGTATCTTAAAAATTCATCAAAATCTTTTTGTTTATTAGCGTTTAATTTAATTGCTATTTTCTCATTTTGATCTTTTAGTCATTGAAGTTCTGCTTTGGTTTTTTCTTCGTCTTGATCTAAATTATGTTTTAAAATTTTAAAGTTATCAGGAAAGTATTTAGAAAAAATTTTATTTTTTAAATTAGTAATATCTTTTTCTAAATTTTTAAGCTTTTCATTTATTTGAATTTTTCTATTTTCTGAAATTTCTAGATATTCATTTATATCTAAAACAAATTCGTAGTTTATTAATCTATTTAAATAAAATAAACTTTCTTGTTTTTTGTGTTTTTTATCTTTTTCAATTAGATTTTTTGCAGCAAAAATATTACCTTCATTATTTAGTTGTTTATGAAGGCTAGCAAGTTCGCTTTCGAAAAGATAATTTAATTTATTTTTGTAATATGAAAAGGTTTTAATTATTTTCTTTTTAATTAAAATTTCAATTTTGATATTTAAAATTTCTTCTCTGTTTTTTAAAAGAAGAAGCTTTCTTTTTATTTTAAGTACTGCAATTTCTTTTTTAATTTTTTCTTTAATGAAATTAATATATTTGTAATTGCTAATTAAAATATCGTCTTTATATTTTGAATAAAAATCTAAATCGTATTCTTTGGTTTTGATATTTATTTTATTTTGAAGTGATTCAGGAGAATTATTTTGAAGGTATTCTAAATACTCTTTTTTTCTTTTGTTTTTATTGACTTCTTTTTGTTGTTCTTTTAAAAGAAAAATATTATTTTCACTTGTATAGCTTTCAATTAAACTTTCTATTTTTTCGTAAAGTTTAAAATAGGTTTTTACTAGTTCTTCATTAGCAGATATAAGGGTATTTCAAAAGTTATATAAGTGAAGCTTATAATCAAAATTATTTTCTAAATTTTTAATGCTCGAATTAAATTCTTTATATTTTAATTTTATGTCTTTAAAAATATTAGTTAAAGGTTCGATGAATTCATGACAAACTTGACAGAATTGATTTTTTAAAATATTGTTTTTAACTTTATTAAAAGAAAAAAAGTTTTCAAGTTTTTCGTTTTCGGTGTTGTTTAATAGCTTTAAAACTTTGTTAGACAAGAAAAGAAGAATATTTTTGTTTTTAGAAAAAATATCTTCTTTTTTTGCAAGATTTCAAATCTCAATATATTTTTTAATTTTATTTTTATCAATAGAAACGATGTTATTGCTTTTTTCGTTTTGATAGTCATAAAATGAAACTATAGTGTTTTTACTATAGTTAAATTTATTTAAATAATTCATCAAACTTTTTTGATTGTAATTATCTGTATAAATTACAGTTTGTAGATTTTTAATTACTTCAAAATAAGGAATGAAAATATTATTTTTAGCTAAATTATTACTAAAAAAGTTTTCAATTGTAATTATTTTTATTTCTTTATTTTGTTTCATTTTTAGCTGCTAGTATTTCAAGATAAATCAGCGTTTTTATTAACAAGTTTAGAAATAATTGAAAATGAATAGTAAATAATTATTATGTTGAATCAAATTTTAACAGGAGCTAAAAATACGTGTTGGAAAATTCAAAGGAATATATCTTTAATAGAACTATTTCCAAGCGCAAATAAATCAGCAAATGAAAGAATTGGAAGGTTAACTATTTCTAGTACTGCGCTAAAAATAATAATTGGAACCATAACTAAATATCTAGATGATTTAATTTTGAATTTTCCATAAATACACAAGCTCATCATCATGATAAGTCCGGTGGTAATTAAAGCAACAATGATTCATCTATTTTTAACCGGCGACTTAACAAGGTAAGCATCAGGAATTAAAAATCCGATTGTAATAATCTCAAATAAGATAATGATGGAAAGAATCATCAGCGCAATAATTAAATTAATATTTTTAATTAAATTAATCGTTCCAAAACGCTTAATATATTCTTTTTTGTTGTTATAGTAAATTATTTTAGAAGCATAGTAATTTGCTTCTTTTTCTGAATCAGGATTAGTAACGGCAACTAAATAACTAGTTGAATAAAGTTGAATTTTGCTTTTGTATAGCTTAGTTCTAAAGTCAGCTCCAAAGGCATAGTTTATAAATCTAAAAAAGAATCATGAAAATAGCCCTGGAATAAATCCATTCATTACAACTACTAAAGTATAAAGCGGATTATAAGTTGTTGGAGGGATATAAATTAAGGAAATTAAATCAGATACAAGTCCTATAAAAATTCCAATCACAGGACCAAAGATAAATCCTGAAATTTTAACCGGTAGGCCTATAAAGGCTACCTTATAAGTAGAAATTCCCGCAAATGGTGCAATTTGCACAGATATGATAGTAAATGTAACAGAAACAGCTATCAAAATAGCTACAAAAACAATTTTTCTAGTAGTTCATTTCCCTGGAAAAGAACTTTTAAAAAATTTTCCTACTTTTTCTGTGAAATTTTTCATAATTTAATTTTTTAATATGTTTTTTAACTATATAGTTAAATAATGTCTAAATAATACTATATTAATTGACAAAAAGGTTAAAAATTATCAAATTTTTACTCTTTTTTCAGGCGCTAAATACATTTTGTCTTTTTCGCTTGTTTGATATGTTTCGTGGAATAAATCAGTATTCATTAAGTTAACGTTAGCTCTAGCTTTAACAGGAGCATGAACGTCGGTGTTTAACAATTGAAGAGCGGTTTCTTTTTTGTATTTTGCTTTTCACATTGAAGCTCATTTTTCAAAGAATTTTTTAGCGTTAAAGTCTTTTTCTTTTTGCGCAGCTTCTAGGGCACATGAAAATCCGCCCATGTCGGCAATATTTTCAGAAACAGTTAACTTACCGTTAACTTTTCCGTAAACATCTTGGTATCCATCGAAGAGCTCAATTGCTTTTTGAGTTCTTTTTTCAAATTCTTTATAGTCAGATTCAGTTCATCAATTTTTTAATGAACCATTTTCATCAAATCTAGCACCGTTATTGTCAAATGCGTGTGAAATTTCGTGAGCGATAACTGCTCCGATTCCACCGTAGTTTTCACTTCTTGAATTTTTAAGGTTATAAAATTCACCATTTAAAATGGCAGCAGGGAAAACTATATGATTTCCAAATGCATTAAAGTAAGCATTTACTAAAGCAGGTGACATTTTTCATTCTTTATTATTAACTTTTTGAGTATATAAAGAAAAGTTATAATCATGCATTACTTTAGCAATATTTACATTATTTTCTCAAAGGCTTTTGCTTGAGTCAATTTTTAAATGATCAAAGTATGGTTGAAATACTTCAGGTCATCCGATCATAACGTCAAGTGAATTTAATTTAACGATAGCTTTTTTAATGGTTTCTTTACTCATTCAAGTATTTTTTTCAAGTCTTGATTTATATATTGAAATCATGTTTTTGATCATGTCTTCAATATCTTTTTTAGCTTCGCTACCGAAGTATTTTTTAGCGTAGTATGTTCCAAAAGGAATATCAAAAAATCCATTTGCAAATTCGTATGCATATTTTTTAAGTTCTTTGATTTTTTCAACACCAGTTATGGTTTTTGAAAATTCAAAGTGAACGTGTCTATTAGCTTCATCTAAAAGTAGAGCTGAAGCAACTAAGTTTTTAACAAAAAACATTGCGTGGTAATTTTCAAAATTATCGTCGCTATATAAATCACTAAAGTGATCTAAATATCTAGGGTTAGTAACTGATACAACTTTAACTTTTTTATCAGTTAAAGATTTAACCATTTCACTAGTATTAAATCTTTTGGTTTTTTCAAAAATTTCTTCAGGTTTAGTTGGGTTATAAAATTTAACGTAATCAGCTTTTTCAAGTGGAGTTTTAACAACTTTTCTTAAAGCTTCATCAAATTTAAGTGCTTTTTCAACTAGTTTTTCGCTAAAGTCTTTATCTAACCCAAAGTCATGACAAAATGTTTTAACCATTTTCTTTCATGCTTCAAGTTGCTTAGTAGCATTTGGTGATGAATATGATTCAACTGAAGGAAGAACAAGTGCTGGTTCACCTAATCAAAACGCATAGTGGCTGCTATCTACAAAATCAGGACTAACTCCAAATTCTAATGGTAGAAAACTATATTTATATTCATTTTTTAGTGTTAATTTTTGAAAGTCATCAAAGTTTTTTAAAGCTAAAATTTCATCAAGATATTTTTTAGCAGGTGCGTAGCCATCTTTTTTTCTTTTTTCTACGTCAAAAACTAAAGAATATAGCTTTACATATTCTTTTACGTATTTATCTTCTGGAAGCTCTTTTGCTTTGGTTGCTCAATCGTAGCTCAAATCAACTAAAAGTTTTTCGATTTCTAAACTTATAATTGAAAATGATCCTATATTTGATCTATCGGCTGGAATTGGTTCCTTTTCAAGTCATTCGTAGTTTAAATGACCATAAAAATCATCTTTTAAATTTGGTTTCATAATTCTCCATTTTCTAACAAAAATATATTGAAATTATTTTTGTAATAATAAAGTATTTTAATACTTTTCAGTTTATAATTTATAAATAATAATTGCAATAATAAAATTAAGAAAGTAATTATGAAAAAAGTAAATAATTTTTGAAAAAAATTAACAGCAGCAAAAACTAAAGCTATTCAAAAACAAAATGAAGCTTCAAAAAATAAAAAACAAGAAAGTTTAATTGAAATGCGTCTTGAAGAAATCAATAACGCAATTTTAGCCTACGAGCATAACGTTGTTGATTTAGATAGCAAAGAAGCTCAAATGGCCCTTCCTTGATATAAAAGGCAGCTATTTTTAAATCTGCTAGGCGCTGGCGTTACTATTTTACTTATGGTTTTTCTTCTGGTTTTAGCTTACTTATTAGGTGGAATTGTTTAATATGAATTCACAAATTGAAAATCTAGCTAAAGACGTTAGCAAGTTAAGCGCTAACAATAATTTAGTTTTAATATTGCTAGGGGTTACTCTTGGTGCTTTTTTACTTTTTTCTGCAATTATTTTAATTGTCTTTAAAAATAATTTTAAAGACTTTTTCAACAAAAAAAATAGACGTAAAAAATATGAGTCTTTAGGAAAAAGCTCTCAAATTAGACTTATAAACCAATTAAGAGAATCAGTTACTTATTTTAGTGAAAATAAAATTGGTGCCTTAATTACTATTGAAAATAGTGAAAAGCTAGATAATCTAAGAACTGATGGAATAATTTTAAATGCCAATATTTCTTCAGCTTTACTAATTTCTATATTTAATAAAAACTCTCCGCTGCATGATGGAGCAGTTATTATTAGAGATAATAAAGTCTATTATGCTTCTACTTTTTATAAAATAACTTCTAAATCGCTTTCTTCTGAATTTGGATCTCGTCATAGAGCTGCGATGGGAATTTCTGAGCAATCAGATGCAACTACTATTGTTGTTTCAGAAGAAACTGGTTCAATTAAAATTTTTAAAAATTCTACAGTTTATACAATTAAGCTTGAATTTTTCCAAGAAAGTTTAATTAAATATATTTCTGAGGAATCTAATGCAAAATAAAACAATTGAATTAAAAGAAGAAATTTTAAACAAAATTAGAGCCAAAGAATTTATTCACATTAGAAACTTAACAGAAGACTATCCAATTGCAGATATCGCTGAATTAATTAGCGATTTTTCTTTACAAGATAAAATTTTATCTTTAAGAATTTTAAGAAAAGATGACGCCGCGGATTTATTTGCATACTTTGACATTGAAACTCAAATTGAAATCGCTAAATCTTTTAGTGAAGATTGAGCGATGAAAATTTTGCAAGAGCTGCAAACTAACGAGCTAGCTAACATTTTAGAAGAGCTTCCTACCAACATTGCTTCATCGATTTTAAAATTAACCCCTCCTGAAAAAAGAGCCGATATTAATTTGATTTTGTCTTTTGAAGACGAACAAATCGGTAGCATTATGCAAGTTGATTTTTTAACTCTTCAACCACAGTGAACTGTTAAAAAATCAATATCAATTATTAGAAAAAAATACAAAATTAATCCTGATATTTCTTCTGATATTTATATTATAGACGGCCAAGGAAAGCTATTAGGCTGCACTACCATTAGTGATGTATTTTTAAATAACGATAGCGTTTTAATTGAAAATATTTACGATCCGGTTAAAAGCGTTTTTGCTTCAGATAATAAAGAAGATGCAGCAGCCATCTTTACCGATCAAGATAGAAATACTCTTCCGGTTATTTTTCAAGATGAAAGAATTGTTGGGATTATTTCATCAGATGATGTTATAGACGTTATTCAAGATGAAGCCACTGAGGATATGTATAAACTTGCGGGGATATCGGCCGCTTCTGCTGAAGATAGCTATATTAAAAACTCTATTTTTAAAGTTGTTAAATCTAGAATTTTTTGACTTATTATTTTAATGATTTCATCGACTATATCACAGTTTATAATTCAAAAATTTACCGATATATCATCAAATGTCGTAGCTAACTTGCATTTATCGATTTCAACAGGATTAATAGTTGGGCTTATTCCAATTATTTCAGGATCAGCCGGTAACGCAGGATCGCAAAGCTCTACAACAATTACCCGTTCAGCGGCAATAGGCGAAATTAGCTCTAAAAGCTTATTTAAAGTTTTAAAGAAAGAATTTTTAGTAGGCCTAGTCATTGGAGCTATTATGTTTTTTGCAAACGTAATAAGGCTAATATTTTATTTTTTAATTTTCAATGAAGGTTCGCAAGTTTGAACAATAGCCTTAATTATTTTTGCATCATCGCTATCGCTACTTATCGTGATATTAATTGCTAAAATCATGGGAACTATAATTCCACTACTTGCAATTAGATGAAAAAAAGATCCAGCAGTTATGTCAGCTCCAATTCTAGCGACCTCAACTGATGCGATTTCAACATTAATATTTTTTGGACTTAACATAGGAGTTTTATATTTAGGAAGTGCTTTAAATGTTTTTGCATAGAATGCCAAACTAATATATAATTTAAAAACATGAACGACAATCAAAATGAAAAAAAAGTAGTCGATCTTGATGAAGTGAAATTTAATGCCAACAAATACGTTGAGGCAAAAAGAGAAGCTTCTGAGTATAATAAAACATTAAAAGAAATGTTTAAAGACACCGAATCTGAGGTAACTCAATATTTAGATAACGGTGGTCAATTAACTTATAAATATGTTGAAGCAAAGCCTGGCTTTGACTATAAAGGTTATAGTGCATTTTTACAAATGCAAGTATCAAGAGGCGTAAAACTTGACGAAGCTCAGCTTGAAGAATACAAAGCGCAATTTGTAAAGCCTGCAGCTTCAAAATGAAAATTAACAATAAAAGCAAAATAAGGAAAATATGGATTTTTTAAAAAATGGTGCACTTTTATACGTTGTTTTAGGGTTTTTAATATTTGGTCTTGTTGGGTGAATTTTATTTACTTATATTAGAGATAAAATCAATAAAAAGAAAATTCATTTAGCTGGTGTTGAACTTGATAAACTAACAAAAAAATATTTAGCTAAATTTGATGTTGAAATCAATGAAGTAATTGCACAAAATAAAAGATATTTAGAAAAATTTGTAGTATCAGTTGGTGAATACAAAATGGGAGAGTTAACTAATTTTTCAAGAAAAAAAGTTATTGAAATTTTAGAAGATTCTGATTTTAAAAACTATGTTTTAGAAAATCCCAAATATGCAGAATTAGTTAAAAACCTTTCTGAACTCAAAGACGTGAAAAGTAATATGTGAGAAAGCAAAGCTCTTCCTAATTTAACTTACTTTTCAAATGAACTAAAAAAATTAACTTCAGTTACTTTAACTGAAGAAGAAGAAAGAGAAATTAAAGAAAGGGTAGCTTTATCTTATGGAGACAACCTTAGAAAGAAAAAGAAAACTTCCTAATTTATTAACACTTTTTAGAATCGGACTTTTTGTTCCGCTTCTTATTTTTATTCTGCTAGCAGTATACGCTGATGTAAAAAATGGATATTTAATTTTTAATTCATTAATACTAGTAACTTTTGTACTTGCAATGGCTACAGATTTTTTAGATGGATATCTTGCAAGAAGATGAAACGTAGTTTCTGAAACTGGAAAACTTTGAGATCCTCTTGCAGATAAAATAATAACTACAACAGTTCTTATTTATTTAGCAGGAGCTAATTTCGTTCCGTTTTGAATCGTGGTATTAATAGTAGTTAGAGATCTGCTAGTAGATGGTCATAGAGTTGCAATGGCGCAAAAAAATATAGAAGTATCCGCTTCTATATTTGGAAAAATAAAAACCATAGTAGTTTCACTTGGAATAGTTATGGTTTTAATGCTTAACTTAATATTTGTTGATTTAATTCAAAGTAATATTTCAAGTGGTAATGTTGCAGGTGCAAAACAATACCTACCTTACATAAATCCAAATCTAAGATCATACCTTGGACAAGCGCTAAATACATTGCCTGTGCCAAATGTTGATATGCCAAATAATGATGTTCTTAGAACTAGTGAATTGCTTCATAACTTTTTAAATGTTAATACAGTAGATCTAGCCGATAATACAAAATACATATTAGTAACAAATCTTGCTCTGCTTTTAGGAATGTTAACTTCGCTATTATCTGGTGGAATTTATTTAGCAGATTTTTACAGAAAAAATAAATCTTAAAAAAATTGAAATCAAACACTTAATAATAAAAATAACGCAAGTAATGCAATTGCCGATATAGAAGTAATTGCCATTCAATAGATTCTTTTTTGTTTTTTAAAAGCCAATTTATCTTCTTCGGTAAATTGGTTTTTTTCTATTATTAATTTAACTATTTCTTTTTTACTTTTTAAAGGAACAGTTTCAATTTTTTCTAAATCAATTAACTGAGTTTTAGTATCAAATTCATTTGAGAAATTTTGGCTAGTTTCTTGACTTGCTGAATTTAAATTATTTTCGCGTTCGTTATTTTTATTCATTTTTTAATTATAAATTTTTATATGCAAATTGTTATAAAAAAATATTACTTTCTGTAAAGAAAATAATATTTAAAAATTTTAAGATTTAGGATTTATAAGTTAAAAAATAACTCGGATAGTAAAAAAACAAAAAGTAATTAAAGTTAATATTTAAATAAAAGGGAAGTTACAAAAACAAATTTATTATTGCTTGATGCCACAGAGCAATTAGATTAATAGATAGTTTTGTATATGTAAATATTTTGCAAAAAATGTAAAATATAAAACTTATAAATCTTGATATTAATTCTAACGCTAAAAATATTTTTATGCAAAAAATGTGAAAAATTTAATTTTTATTTTATATTTTTAGCAATAAATTAATTTCTAAAATTAACCAAAAAAATTTTAAAAAAAGTAATTTAATTTTTAATTTTTGTATTATAATGTTATGGCAATTAATTATGGGGGGGTAGCAAAGCGGCCAAATGCGGGTGGCTGTAACCCACTTTCTTAGGATTCGGGGGTTCGAATCCCTCCCCCCCCACCATTTTGCCTCATAGCCAAGCGGTAAGGCAACGGGTTTTGGTTCCGTCACGCGTTAGTTCGAATCTAACTGAGGCAGCCATATCACCTTTAAGGTGATTTTTTATTTTTATTTGCGTATAATTAGGTAAAAATATGAAGCAATTAGAAAAAATAACACCATTAGAAAAAGATTTTGCACAGTGATATACAGATGTTGTAACAAATGGTAATTTAATGAATTACGGTCCTGCTAAAGGAACTATAATTTATAAACCAAATTCATATGGTATCTGAGAAAATATTCAAAAAACTTTAAATGAAGTGTTTAAAAAACATGGCGTTGAAAATATCTACGCTCCTCTTTTTATTCCTGAATCTTTATTTAAAATTGAAAAAGAACACGTGCAAGGATTTAATCCTGAATTAGCAACAGTCACTCAAGTAGGAAACAAAAAACTTTCAGAAAAGTTAATCGTTAGACCTACTAGTGAAGTTATTTTTGCTAATTTATTTAAAGAAGATATTAATTCATATAATGATTTACCTAAAATTTATAATCAATGAGCTAACGTAGTTCGTTGAGAAAAAGTTACAAAACCATTTTTGAGAACTAGAGAATTTTTATGACAAGAAGGTCATACTTCACATTCTAGCGCTGAAGAAGCTAGAAGCTTTACTGTAAAAATGATTAAAGAATACGAAAAGTTTCTTAAAAATTATTTAGCAATTCCAGTAGTTAGCGGTAAAAAAACTTGCAATGAAAAATTCGCAGGAGCCGTTTCTACTTATACCGTGGAAGCTATGATGAAAGACGGTAAAGCTCTTCAAGCAGGAACAAGCCACTATTTAGGCCAAAAGTTTTCACGTCCTTATGGAATTTCTTTTAAAAATAAAAACAACGAAGAAGATTTTGTATATCAAACTTCATGAGGAGTTTCAACTAGACTTCTTGGGGCTATTATCATGGTTCATGGTGATAACCGCGGGGTTATTATTCCTCCAAAAATAGCGCCAATTAAAGTTGATATTTTAGAAATTCTAGCTGATAAAAATCCAGAAGTTTCAAAAGTAGCTAATAAAATCTATAAAGAGCTAAGTAAAAAGCTTTCAGTTAGATTAGATGCTTCAAATAAATCACCTGGTTTTAAAGCATCACAAAGTGAAATTGAAGGCGTTCCTTTAAGAATTGAAGTAGGTCCTAGAGATTTAGAAAATAATTGCGTTACATTCGTTAGAAGAGATACTTTAGAAAAAACTAAAGTTGATCTAGAAAACGTTAAAAAAGAAGTAAATAATTACTTAAAATTAATTCAAAATAATTTATATCAAGCTGCTAAGCAAAGACTTAAAGAAAATACAGTTTACGCATATAATTACGAAGATTTTAAAAAGCATATTGCTGATAATAAATTTGTAGTTGTTCCATTTTGTTGCGTTACTAAAAAAGAAATTGAAATCAAAGAAGAAACCGGAGCTACTCCTAGATGCATTCTTAAAAAAGTTAAACCTAGAGGCGTTAAACTTGAATGCGTTTGCAAAAGTGATGGTTGCTGCGACGATGATAAAGCAATTAAATATGTAGTTTTTGCGAGAGCTTATTAAAAAAATGCCATTGGCATTTTTTAAATTTACTCTTCTTGGGTTTCGTCTTTGAATTCTAATTCTAATTGCGGATCTTCTTCCTCGTAGGTAAAGTCTTGAAGTCTTTGAGCTTGTTCGATGTTATTGGTTACTTTCAAAATATCGTAGCTTATTATTTTATTTCTAACAGTTGATAGGTGAGTATTTAAAATTATATTAATTGAATCTTGCATCGCTTTAGAAGCTTTAGAAATATCACTTGCTTTTTTTAGAATTATTTCTAAATTTGACTCAATATGTTTTAGCGAATTATTAAGCATGTTTTCTTTAAATTTTTCAAATTCTTCAATAATTATTTTTTTATCTTTGAATACTTTTTGAAGTTTATTTACTTCTGCTTTTTTCTTAATAAATTCGTGAATAATATCTAAAACTAATTCTAAAAATTGATCTCTAACTATAAAAATATTACGGTATTCAATATTTTTATCTTTTTCAATAAAAAAAGTTTTTTCAGGTTCTAACTCAGTAACTAAAATTGCAAAATCACTATTACTTTTCTTTCTTTCTTCTTCAAGTTTTTTAAGGAATTTTTCATTTTTTTGACCGGTATTTTTAACTAAAGATTTAACCTCAATTACAACCTTACCAATCATTTGTTTTTTGTTATTAATTCCACTATTGTTATAAGTAACATAAAAGTCTGGCTTTCCCTTTGAACCGTCATCTTTTTCCATAACTTTAGTTGCTTTTTTAACTTCGGTTAGTTGATCAAATGAATATTTTTTAGAAAGAATATTATTAACTCACATTTCATATTCTTCACCGGCTTGTTTTACATTTGCAGTAAAAATTCTTCTTTGATCTTTAAAACCATCGATATAACCTTCAAGTTTTTTATTTTCACTTTCAAGGTTTTTATTTTCGCTTTTAAGTAATTCAATTTGGTTTTTTAATTCGTTATTAAATTCACTATTCTTTTGATTTAATTTATTTATTTCTTCATTTTTTTGTTTTATTAAATCGTCACTTAAAGCTTTTTTCTCTTTTTCAATTTTATTCATAAGCTCATTTTGTCTTATTAAAAATGATGCATTCATTTTTTTGATTTCATCATTTAATGTGATAATTTGTTTATTAAGATTTTGATTTGTTTGATTTTCTTGCTTTAAAATGTCATTGAATTTTTCGTTTTGCTCTTTTAGTTGTTTTAATTTTTCCTCTGCTTCTTTTTGAGCTTCTGAAAGCGCTAATTTTCTTGCATTAAAAATATCGTTTTGAAATTTTTCTTTTTCTTGAAAGATTTGATCTTCTAAATATTTTTTAGATTTTTTTAAGTTATCAATTTCAAGAAAAATTTCCTTTTCTTTATTTTTATAACTAGCTTCAATTTGACCCTTTACTTTTTCGATTTCACTTTCAAATTTTTGAGCAAATTCTTTTAATAGTTCTTTTTCTTTTTGTTGATATTTTCTAACAAAGCGTACGTTATTTTCAATTGTTTCTTCGAATTCGTTTTCTCATTGTTCTTTTGTTTTCTTATCTAGATTATTTTTAAACTCTAAAACAAACGATGCAATTTTTTCATGCTCATTTTGATCAAGGCTTTTATTTAAAATAAAATAATCGCCAGCTTTGGCGTCTTCTTTTAGTTCAAATTTCATTTCTGTGCCATTGATTTCGACAAGCTTAATGTTTCTAATTTCTTTTTGCATGTTTTTATTTTATAAGATTATATTGCTATAATTTTTAAGTGTTTATTACAAAAGAATTAATTGTAAAAAAATCTCGTTTTGTTTCATATTTAATTGATTTATCGCATATGAAAATTGAAAATGTAAATGCTGAAGTTAAATCAATTATTAATAATTTTAAAATTAAAAATAAAAAAGCAAGCCATGTTGTTTATGGCTTTATTTACAATAAAAATAACACAGAAATAATTGGTTTCTCTGATGATAAAGAACCTAAAAATACAGCCGGTAAACCTATCTATGAACTTTTAAAATTAAAAAACAAAAACAACCTATTGATTGTTATTGTTAGATTTTACGGTGGCATAAAATTAGGTTCAGGCGGGCTTATTAAAGCTTATCGCCAAAGCGCTAATTTATTATTTAGTGAATAATTATTTTTTATTTTTTTGATCAGTATTGGTTTTTAAAATATTTAAAAATGCTTCTTGTGGAACTTCAATGCTTCCAATTTTTTTCATACGTTTTTTTCCGGCTTTTTGTTTTTTAAGAAGCTTTTGTCTTCTAGTGACATCACCTCCGTATAACTTAGCGGTAACGTCTTTTCTATAAGCTTTAATGGTTTCACGAGCAATTATTTTTCCACCAATTGTAGCTTGAACTGGAATTTCAAAGTTTTGTCTTGGAATTTCATCTTTTAGTTTAATACATAATTCTCTAGCATGCTCATATGCTTTATCTTTATGAGCAATAATCGAAAAAGCATCAACTTTTTCTCCGTTTAGTAAAATGTCAACTTTTACTAAATCAGATTCTTTATATCCAATTAATTCATATTCAAAAGAAGCAAATCCTTTTGTATATGATTTCATCTTGTCAAAGAAATCTAGTATGGTTTCTGATAGCGGAAGCTCGTAGACAATTTTAGAACGCTTGTCATCTAAAGCTTCTAGGCTAATATAAATACCACGTTTACTTTGACAAAGTTCCATTAAATTTCCAATGTATTCATTTGGAATAAATACGGTAGCTTCAATGTAAGGCTCTTCAATTTTTTCAATGGTACTTCTATCTGGCATCATTGTTGGATTTGATACAAATTCAATTTCACCATTGGTTTTAAAAATTTTATATTCAACAGAAGGAGCTGTTGCAATAATTCCAACGTTATATTCTCTATCAAGTCTTTCTTGCAAAATTTCCATATGAAGAAGACCTAAAAAACCAACTCTAAATCCAAAACCTAAAGCTTTAGAAGTTTCTTGTTCTCAAACAATTGAAGAATCACTTAAAGAAATTTTCTCAAGACTCTCTTTTAGCTGAACATAGTCTTTAGTATCGATTGGATAAAATCCGGTAAATACCACTGCCTTAATTTTTTTATAACCAGGGAGTGCTTCTTTGGCTGGATTATCAATATGAGTTATTGTATCTCCAACGCTAATTTCTTTAGCGTCTCTAATAGCAGCTGATACTCATCCAACTTCACCAGATTCTAAAAATTCTTTTTTGGTTTCACTTGGATTTTTAACTCCAAGTTCAATTACATGGTAAGTATTACTTTCATCATGTTTACGTGACATAAACATGAATTTATCACCAACTTTTAATTTTCCTTCTTTAATTCTTATAAGAAGCACAACACCTCTATAAGGATCAAAGTAACTATCAAAAATTAAAGCCTTTAGTGGCTTTGAATCATCAGCATCAAGTGGTGATGGCACGTATTCAACAATGGCATCAAGGAGTTTATCTACTCCAAAACCAGTTTTAGCTGATACTTCAATTGCATTATTGGTTGGAATTCCAATTACATCTTCAATTTCTTGTTTTACTCTATCAACATCGGCGCTTGGAAGATCTACTTTATTAATTACTGGAATTATTTCAAGTTTGTTTTCTATCGCTAAATAAACGTTAGCTAAAGTTTGTGCTTGAATTCCTTGAGTGGCGTCTACTATTAAAAGCGCTCCTTCAGAAGCGGCAAGAGACCTTGAAACCTCGTAGGTAAAATCAACATGTCCAGGAGTGTCGATTAACTGAAAAATATAATCTTTATATTTAAGCTGAACTGCATTTAATTTAATGCTAATTCCTCTTTCCTTTTCCAGTTCCATTGAATCAAGAAATTGATTAGTTAGCTCTCTTTTAGAAACCGTATTGGTTAATTCTAAAATACGATCAGCTAAAGTAGATTTACCATGATCGATATGAGCTATTATTGAAAAAGTTTTAATTTTATTTTTCTGCATTTTTAGTAATTTATTATATTATATTTTATACCTAATTTACAGACATAAAAAACTTTTTTATAGCTTTATTTTTGGAAAAGATTGTATAATTTTTGCAGCTTTATATTCAATAAGCATTTTGATTAATAGGAGACTTATGACAAAAACTGAATTTATTAAAGCAGTTTCAGACAAAACTGGACTTACAGTTGGAGAATTAAATAGAGTTTTCGACGGTTTCGTTTATGTTCTGCAAGAACAACTTGTAGCTGGTGAAAAAGTTCAACTTTCAAATCTTGGTATCTTTGATGTTGCTACAAGAGCAGAAAGAACAATTAAAAATCACTTCACTGGTAAAGAACAAGTAGTTGCTGCTAAAAAAGTTGTTAAATACAAACCATCAAAATATTTAACAGACGTTGTTAACGAATAATTATTGCAATAAATTCAACACTCCTGGAAAATTCAATTCAATTTTTATAGAATTTTCTTTAAGCTCTTCAAAATGAAGAGATTTTTTATTTTTCTTAAGTTCGCTATCTATATACATCGGATCGACTTTGTAAAATTCGTTTTGCTTGGAAAAATAAAACACAAAAAAAGCAATAGCTCCATGGCTTTGCATCAAGATCAAATATTCTAATTGGTGCTGCTTAATATTTTTTAAAATAAATTTATCTTCGTTTGAAGTCTTAGCTTCAAAGCAGATGAATTTCCCATTAAGCATTCCGATATAATCGACCGTGCTTTTGCGTGAAATAATCGAATTTTCTAATATGAATTTATTATTTTTTTTTTAACGCTTGCAAACGTTATAGGAAGACCTTTCTTTTCAATGAAAGCTAGGTTATTTTCTCAAAAGAAAGAAATGCTTTTATTAATTATAGTTTCAAGAAACATGCCGCGATTTTTGTTTGTCATCGATAATAAAATTAAAAAAATAAAAATTTGCACATAATTTGGAAATTCCTAATTTTTTTCTTAATTTATTTATTAAAATTATTAAATATAAGGACTTTAAAATAGATGAATAAAAAATTAATCGTTGGTAATTGAAAAATGAATTCAACTTTTTCAACTACTAAAGAATTTTTAAAAGAATTTCAAAGTTTATATTCTTTAAATTCTAAAACTTACAATCAAAAAGCTACCTTTGCAGTAGCAACACCTTTTACAAATTTAGCTGCTTTAAAAGATAATGATTTAAATTTAAAACTAGCAGCTCAAAATATGTCATTTTATGAAAAAGGAGCATATACTGGTGAAGTTTCAGCTGATATGCTTCTTGATTTAAATGTAAGCTACGTTATTTTAGGACATTCAGAACAAAGACAATACCACGCTGAAACCGATGAAAACGTAAATAAAAAAGCAAGACTTGCTTTAGAGAAAAATTTAACACCGATAGTATGCGTAGGTGAGACTTTAGAAGAATACCTAGCTGGCAAAACCAAAGAAGTAGTTAAAGCCCAACTTGCAGCTTCACTAAAAGACCTTGACGTAACTAAAGTAATAGTTGCATATGAACCTATTTGAGCCATTGGTACTGGAAAAGTAGCCACCGCTCAAATCGCACAAGATGTTTGTAAGTATATCAAAGAATTAACTTCAAAGCAAACCGTAGTTCAATATGGTGGAAGCGTTAATGCTAAAAACATTTTTGAGCTTAGCAGCCAAGAAGATATTGATGGTTTTTTAGTAGGTGGTGCCTCACTGAAAGCTACCGATTTTTCGGATCTAATGCTTAATTTAAAATAAACAAAAAATTCTCTTAAAATTGAATTATTTTTCAATTTTAATTTTTTTGTATTTTTTATAAAAAATTTTTTATTTTTTATGTTAAAATTATTTAACTTTGCTGATTTTTATAAATTTTATATATTTTGGCAAAATTTTTTATTTATATCCTAGAAATAGTCAGAGGTGTTTTTATAATGCAAAAAGACAAAAAAAATTATAAGCTTCGTAAATTTGGCCCAATCACAGAAAGACGTGATTATTCAATTACCAAGCACTCTCTACCAGTTGGAGATATTTTAGCTACAAGCAAAAAAAGTTACCAAGATTTTATCAACAAAAAAATTGAAGAACTTTTAAATGAAATTTATCCAATTGAAGCTTCAAATAAAGAAGCTAGCCTTGAATACGAGAAAAAAAGTGTTAAATTCGAGCTTCCATTCAAAAAAGCAGAACACGAAAATCTTCAAATTAAAACCTGTAAAGCTAAAAAAACAAACTTTAGCATGAAAGTTTATATAACACTTAAAAAAGTTGTTTCACAAACTGGAGTTGTTAAAAAAGAAAAAATTCTTTTAGGAGAAATTCCATACATTACTTCTTCTGGAAGTTTTATCATTAACGGTAGTGAAAAAGTTATAGTAAGTCAGTTGATTCGTTCTCCTGGTGCATACTTTGGAGTTTCTGTTAGAAACAAACAATCAGAAGACTTATTTAACAAACTTGAAATTCTTCCAAGAATTGGATCATGAATTGAAGTTTCACATAAAGTTACCTCTGCTAATTTAGATGCTATTAAGATTAAAATCGATAAAAATAAAAATATTAATATCGTTACCTTTCTAGCATCTTTTGGTCTTTTAGCCGACGATATTCGTTACCTTTTTGGTAAAAACGAAGTTCTAGAAGAAACCATTAGAAAAAATAAAACAATCGATATCACCGAATTTTCTAGACAAGAAATCATGGATCTTTGTCAGGAAAAAATCTTTAGAATCATCCGTAAAGGAGATAGAATCTCAGAAGAGTCTAAAAGATCACTTCTTTCAGGAATGCTTTTTGATAAAAAACGTTACAACCTATCAAAAACCGGTCGTTACATGCTAAATAACAAACTTTCTCTTGTGGAAAGAATTACCAATACTTATTTAGCTCAAAAAGTAGTATCGCATTTAGGAAATACCTTTGACGTAGGAACCTACGTTACTTATGAAATTGCTAAGGAAATTCAAGAATCATTCGAAGCTAAAGCTAAAGATAATAAAAGCAATCTTCATTTAGAAAAAATTCCAAATATCAACCCTGATGATGTTTACTACAAAATTAATAAAGACAATAAATCACTAAATAAAAGAATTAATATTGCCAGAATTAAAATCTGACCAACTAAGCGTGCAATGGACGCAAACGTGACTCCTTCTGAAGTTATAGGAAACGATCCTAAAGCTACTGAAGAGCATCTATTGCTATCAGATATCATCGCTGCAATTAGCTACTATTTAAATCTAACCGTAGGAATTGGTCAAGATGATGATCCAGATTCACTTATGAATAAGAGAATCGTATCAGTAGGAGAGCTTCTTGAAGGTGAATTAAGAATTGCTTTATTAAAATTAGAAAAAGCAACTCGTGAAAGAATGGGTGCTAAAGAGCCAGATAAAATTACCGCGAAAAATGTTACAAATAATAAGCTTATAACTAACCAAATGAAGACATTTTTCAACACTTCAAAACTAGCTCAATTCATGGATCAAATTAATCCTTTAGCTGAAATTTCAAATAAACGTAGAGTTACATCCCTAGGGCCTGGTGGACTAAATCGTGACACTGCACAATTTGAAGTTCGTGACGTGCATTCAACTCACTATGGAAGAATTTGTCCAATTGAAACTCCTGAAGGACCCAACATAGGTCTGATTTTAAACTACGCCATTTATTCAACCGTAAATGAGCTTGGATTTTTACAAACTCCATACTATAAAGTTAACGATGGAGTAGTAGATTACAATGACGTTAGATATCTAACATCATACGAAGAAATCGGTTATGCTTTTGCTCAATCTTCAGTTCATGTTAATGATAAAAATGAAATCATTGATGAACAAATTACCATTAAAAAAGACTATAACTATATCATTGGTTCACCAAAAGATATTGACTTTTTAGAGGTTTCTTCTAAACAAATAGTATCCGTTGCTGCTGCTGCAATTCCATTTTTAGAAAACAACGATGCTAACCGTGCACTTATGGGATCAAACATGCAACGTCAAGCAGTTCCTTTAATTGAAGCAGAAGCTCCGCTAGTAGCCACCGGTATAGAAGCTGATATTGCTAAATTTAGTTCATATAACATCGTAGCTAATAACGATGGTGAAGTAATTTACGTGGATGGAACTAAAATTCAAGTTAGAACCGCTAAAAAAATCGATACATATAATCTTAAAAACTTTGAAAAATCTAACCAAGGAACAATTATTCAACAAAAACCTATTGTTAAAGTAGGAGACCACGTTAAAGAAGGTGATTTATTAGTTGATGGATCTTCATTTAAAGATGGAGAAATGGCGCTAGGGAAAAACCTTCTAGTTGGATTTACAACATGAAATGGATATAACTTCGAGGATGCGATTATTATTAACGAGCGTCTTGTTAAAGATGATGTTTTAACATCGATTTATATCGAAGAGCAAACCATTCAATTTAGAATTTCAAAATCAAGTGAAGATATCATGACTCGTGATATTCCAAACGTTTCAAAATACTCAATGAGAAACCTTGATGAATTTGGAATTATTAAAGTCGGATCAGAAGTAGTAGCTGGCGATGTATTAGTAGGAAGAATTTCTCCTAAGGGAGAAGAAAATCCATCTCAAGAAGAAAAACTTCTTAATGCAATTTTCAACCAAAGACCACAAAACTATAAAGACACTTCTTTAAAAGTTAAAAACGGACACAACGGAACTGTAATTCACGTTGAGGTTTTAAGCCGTGAAAATGGTGATATTTTAGAAGACGGACTTGATTCAATTATTAAAGTATATATCGCCCAAAAAAGAAAAATTAAAGTCGGTGATAAAATGGCAGGTCGTCACGGAAACAAAGGGGTTATTTCAATTATTCTTCCAGAAGAAGATATGCCTCACTTAGAAGATGGAACACCGCTTGATATTATGCTAAATCCTCAAGGTGTTCCTTCTCGTATGAACATCGGTCAAGTTTTAGAAATGCACCTTGGAATGGCTGCTAAAAAATTAGGCACAAAATTCGTAACTCCTTCTTTTGATGGTATTAAAAAAGAAACCATAGAAGATCTGCTTCAAGAAGCAAATCTTGATAAATCAGGAAAACAAGTAGTAATTGATCCTATTACTGGTGAAAAATTTGACAATCCAATTTCTGTTGGAGTTATTTACATGCTTAAACTTAACCACATGGTTGATGATAAAATGCATGCTCGTAGCGTTGGGCCATATTCACTTATTACTCAACAACCTCTTGGAGGAAAGAGTCAAAATGGTGGACAAAGATTTGGGGAAATGGAAACATGAGCGCTTGAATCTTATGGAGCTTCAAATATCTTGCAAGAAATTCTTACCTATAAATCAGATGATATTTATTCAAGAAATTTAGTTTATAAAGCGCTAGTTAATGATAGTGCTATTCCTAACCCTGGAATGCCTGAGTCATTTAACGTTTTAAGCAACGAGCTTAAAGGTCTTCTTATGAAGCTAGGAATTACCGAAACTGAAAGCAATAGCGACGAATTAATTCAACACTTTGATCATTTAGGAGTAGAACATGAGTAATACATTTTCAAAAAATAACGTAAAAAAAATTAAACAAATTTCATTATCACTAGCTACTAATGAAGATGTTTTATCATGATCAAATGGTGTTGTTTCAAAACCTGAAACTATAAACTATAAAACCTATAAACCAGAAAAAGATGGTCTTTTTGATGAAATAATTTTCGGACCAGTTACTGATTTTAAATGTCCTATTTGCTTTACAAAATACAAAAAAAGTGACGAAAATACAATTTGTAAAAGAACTACATCTTGTGAAAAAATTCAACCAAAAATTCTTCCTAAAATTTCAAGAAGAAGCAGAATGGGTCATATTGCACTAAATAATCCTGTAGTGCACTTTTGATTCTTTAAAATTAACCACTCTACTATTTCAAAATTATTAGGACTCAAAGTAGCCGGAAGCAATAAACCAGTTACCAAAAGTGATTTAGAAAAAATTATTTACTATAAATCACATATCGTGCTAGAAACCGGTGGATTAAAATCACTACAAAAAAATACCATAATCGATATTAACGACGCTGCCGATATTTACGCTGGCGCTTTAGAAGAAATTCTAGAGTTCAATAAAGATAATAAAGATGGCTACGAAGAAATTTTAGATACACTAAATGATCTAAAAGAATATGCCGCTTCAAAAACCGGTCAAGACTATGGAATTGACTTCTATGAATACAACGAAATCATTGAAGAATATTCTCAAGCAAAAATAGGAACCGGTTCTAAAGCTATTGAATATTTACTTAAAAATATTGATCTAGAGAAAGAATCTAAAGAAATTCAAGATGAAATCGATACCATTAACGATCAAAATAAATATGAAATTTCATCATCTGAAGCTCTTAAAAGAAATAAGCTTTACAAACGTTTAGCAATTATTAAATCATTTTTAAAATCAGGACAAAAACCTGAGAATCTTTTAATTTACAATCTTCCTGTTATTCCAGCAGATTTACGTCCTTTAGTTCAACTAGATGGTGGAAGACACTCAACTAGTGATATCAATGAGTTATACCGTAGAATTATTATTAGAAATAACCGTCTTGAAAAATGATACGAATCAGATGCTCCTGTTTTAATTAAGCAAAATGAATTCCGTATGCTTCAAGAAGCCGTTGACGCACTAATTGATAACTCACGTAAAAAACCAGGGCCAGTTACTTCAAAAGATGGTCACCCTTTTAAATCTATTTCAGATGCTCTTGTTGGTAAAAAAGGTCGTTTCAGACAAAACCTTTTAGGAAAACGTGTTGACTATTCAGGTAGAAGTGTTATTGTGGTTGGGCCTCATTTAAAAATGTATCAAGTGGGAATTCCTAGGGATATGGCCGCTAAGCTTTTTGAGCCTTGAATTATCAATAGAATAATGAAGGAAGAAGAAGGAATTAATTCAGTGAAAGCTGCTAAAAAATTAGTAGACTCACTTAATCCTATCATTTGACCTTATGTAGAGCAAGTTTTAGAAAATCGTCCTGTTTTACTAAACCGTGCTCCTACACTTCATAGGCTTTCTATTCAAGCCTTTCAACCTGTTTTAATTAGAGGAAAAGCTATTAAAATTCACCCTCTAGTTACAACAGCTTTTAACGCTGACTTCGATGGGGACCAAATGGCTGTTCACGTTCCTATTTCTAAAGCCGCCGTTAGAGAAGCGCAAGAATTAATGCTAGCTTCTAAAAATATTTTGGGGCCTAAAGATGGAGAGCCTATTATTAACCCATCTCAAGATATTATTTTAGGTCTATATTATTTAACAATTGAAAAAGCTAACCAAAAAAATGAAGGTAAATTCTATCCTTCATTTAACGAAATGATGCTAGCTTATGAAAACAAATACATTAATCTAGCAACTAGAGTAGTGCTTCCTGTTAGCGCTCTTAAAAAAATTAGCATTCTTCAAAAAACAGATGCTCCTTATATTTATTCAACCGTTGGTAAATTTATATTAAACAACGCCTTTCCTAGAGATTTTGATTTTGTTTTTGGAAAAAGAGTTACTGAAAAATTAACAAGCACCAACGAGCATGGCGAAGAAGTAGTTAGCCTTAAAACTAAAATCGATACTTCTGAGCATGACATTAAAAGATACGTATTTAACTATGGAGATAACTTCACAGCTAAAATTAAAGAAGCAGATGTTAATCTTCCATTAAATAAAAAAGAAATCGCTAAAATCGTTAGAAACATTTACGAAAAATACGTTCCGATTGTAAATATTGAAGATATTTCACAAGTAATTAATAAAATTGATAAAACTCAGCTAGATAAGCTTCACGAGCTATGCTCTGAGCTTAAAGACTTTAACGGAAACAAACTAGAAGATAATAGAATTCATCTAGAACTTCTTGTGCGTTTAATTAAAGAAGAATTTCTTAAAATCCAAGATCAATATTTTGCCAAAGATGAAGAATCTATTTTTAACCACCAATATTGAGAGTTAAAACATTACACAAAGCTTTTAGAAAGAGTTTGATTTAGATATTCAAATTATGTTTCTACTGTTTTAGATGTAATTAAAGATTTAGGATTTAAATTCTCAACTAAATCTGGAATTACAATTTCAATGAATGACATTGTAACTTCAAAAACTACTAAAGAAAGAATTAAAAAAGCTGAAGAAGAAACTGAAACTTTAAAAGATTACTTCAAAAAAGGATATCTAACCGATGACGAAAGATATACCTTAACAATTAAAAAATGATCAGACGTTAAAGAATCAATTGAAAAAGAACTTAAAAAAGTAGTTGATTCTAACTTAGATAACCCGCTATTTATGATGCTTTCATCAGGAGCTCGTGGAACTTATTCAAACTTCACTCAGCTAGCTGGTATGCGTGGACTGATGAATAACAACACCAAAATTCTTAAAGCCGATGCTGAAAACGATCGTGTTGTTAGATCGATAGTTGAAATTCCAGTTAAATCATCATTTTTAGATGGACTAACCGCTTATGAATTCTATTCATCAACCCACGGGGCTAGAAAAGGGCTAACCGATACCGCGCTTAATACCGCTAAGTCAGGATACTTAACCCGTCGTTTAGTTGAAGTTGCTCAAGGTGTTGTAATCCGCGAAGAAGACTGTGGAAGTGACTATGGTTTTGTAGTTAAAGACATTAAAGACACCAAAACTAACACCATTATCGAATCACTTCAAGAAAGAATCGAAGGTAGATTTACCGCAGTTCCAATTTATGATCAAAACGGAAAATTAATAGTTAAAGAAAGCGAATTAATAACTCCAGAAATAGCTAGTGAAATTGTAGTTAAAGGAATTACCAAAGTAGAAATTAGATCTGTTTTATCATGTCATACAAGAAATGGATTATGTAAAAAATGCTACGGTAAAGATTTAGCAACCAATAGAATAGTAAATATTGGAGAAGCCGTTGGAGTTATAGCCGCGCAAAGTATAGGTGAGCCTGGAACTCAGCTAACCATGCGTACCTTCCATACCGGAGGGGTTGCAGGTGGAGAAGATATAACCGGTGGATTTGGTCGTTTAATCGAACTTATCGATGCATATGACCAACCATGAGGAACTCCTGCT